>DASZWE010000373.1:0-18244 GCA_035546735.1 Puia sp. | reverse complement strand
GGATGCCTTTACGTCTGTCGATGACAATGGCGGACGGTATCTGGAACATACCTATTACGACAGAATGGTCCTGGACAAAGTCCGATGGAAGGAGTTCGCTGTATTTCCAAGGTATACTGGCATTTCGGGGAGCACGGGTCTTTCCTATTCGAAGCCACTTTTGAAATGGTGGGTGCAAAAAATCATTTACGTATTAAAGAAAAATTTCTCTCATTGAGTAATAATTAGATAACATACTATAATTTCGCATACTAACGAGGCAATAATCTGTCATCAAAACAGTTATTAGACAAGTTTTTGCTGGAGCATACGATTGCCAGTCCTTCATGAGAAAGCGATCCATTTCATTTCCCCGGTGCGAGCTATAATTGAATGTTAAAAAGACCGTCTTTGTAATTGCTTGATTGCATTCGATTTACATTTCATCTGGGGCAAACGTCAAAGAAACCTTTTATATAAACCTTGGTCTTATATTAAACCTGCATCTTAATGAGTGTACAATTATCATCAGACGATGTTTCGTTAAGCAAGAGGGCCCATATATTAGAAAATAACACTTCTTTAAGAAAATTCCTGCAAGACCGAAGGGGTTATCTGTTGCTCAAACGCCTCTTTGATATTGTATTTTCCCTTCTTGTCGTGCTGCTGGTGCTCAGCTGGCTTTTCCCCTTACTCTGTATTCTTATCCGCCTTGATTCCAAAGGCCCTGTTCTTTTTGTTCAACGTCGTGTAGGGTTTATGGGACGGTCCTTTCGCTGTCTGAAATTTCGCACTATGCGTGTGAACCGGGAGGCGGATGTCTTACAGTCGACGGAGAATGATCCCCGTGTGACCCGCATGGGGCGGCTGCTGCGTGATTCTAACCTGGACGAGCTGCCGCAGTTTATTAATGTGTTAATCGGACATATGAGTATCGTCGGTCCCCGGCCACATATGTACAAGGATTGTCAGCA
This sequence comes from Puia sp., assembly GCA_035546735.1. Lineage (GTDB taxonomy): Bacteria > Bacteroidota > Bacteroidia > Chitinophagales > Chitinophagaceae > Puia. Next base: position 17,291 of record DASZWE010000373.1, on the reverse strand, counting down.
ATTTTCCAGTGTGGTGGAGACCTATAAGGTAAGGAACCTGATGAAGCCCGGGATCACCGGTCTGGCGCAGGTGAAGGGATATCGAGGTCCGGCGCATGATTTCAACCGGATATTTTTGAGATTTCAGTGGGATGCCTATTATATAAAGAACGCTCACTTTCTTTTTGATGTTCGTATCGTGCATATGACGACTATGCAAACACTGGGTATTATCGTCGGAAAATTTTTTCCTGGAAAGCAGCTGTCTGGCGGCATGGATTGGGCCGACACCGGCAAGAAACAAGGTGTGCCGGTTTAGCGCATCAGCGTGTCGAAATTCCTTATAACCGTGTTAAAATGGGCTATAACCGTGCTATGTCGCGGGATTTTGGTTTGAAAATTACCTGTTAATTTAGACTCTTTATAAAGAGCGACATGCAACGGTTTCTGGTATATGGCTGTCATAAGTACCGGTCATACTGTTGAACGGATGGCATTATTCTTGTCCGTACAGCGGGAATAGCCTGGGAATTACTACAAAACGGGTGGGGAGAGACAATAACGAGTTGATAAACCAATTGACTATTATGCACAGCAAAGAGGCAGGAATTGATTACCCTAAGGAAGGTTGGAAGGATGAAATAAAGCTACGGTCTTATTTCAATGAGAGGAAGTTGTATTATGTTGTTAAAAGGGGGATGGATGTTACGCTATCTCTGTTGGTCATGCTCCTGCTATATTGGTGGGTGTTTCCGATAGTGGCATTGCTTATCAGGCTGGATTCAAGGGGGCCCGTTTTTTTCCGGCAGAAGAGAGTGGGCTTTTTAGGAAGGATATTCTGGTGTTATAAATTCCGCACCATGGTGGTGAATGATATGGCGGACACCCGGCAGGCCACGCTGCATGATCACCGTATCACCCGGGTAGGAAAATTTCTTCGCGACACCTGTCTGGATGAATTGCCGCAGTTCATCAATGTTCTTTTGGGGCACATGAGTATTGTCGGTCCGCGGCCCCACATGCTGAAGGATTCGTATGAATTTTCGACGGTCGTCAGCAATTACAAGTTCCGCAACCTGGTGAAGCCGGGCATTACGGGTATCTCTCAGGTAAGAGGATACAGGGGGCAGGCCACCAATTTTCAAAGCATATTCCGCCGGTATTTATGGGATGCGTATTACGTGCGCAATATGAGCTTCGGGCTGGATATAAGGATCATGGCGGAGACGACCTTGTTGATGTTGCGGGCTATCTTCGACAAGGGCAGGCCGATGCCGGCGGAAAACCGTATCAACTATAGTCCGGGAAAGAATGCTATCAAAAAGATCGCCTGAGGGATGGACGGTTGCGGTAGTTTAATATCTTTACGGCGAAACACCGTAATCGTCTTATGCAGCATCAAGATCTGGGTTTATCTACGCTGATCTCTCTCAGCGAGGCAGATAAGTTTAATGAATGGATGTTCGATGCTATCCGGCCCTATATAGCTGGTAAGACCCTGGAGATCGGCAGCGGTATCGGGAATATATCAGCGATCCTGGTCCGTCATCAATTACCCCTTTATGTCAGCGATCATACGGATGAATATACAGCGCGTCTTCGAAGCAGGTTTGCTGGAACAGCACCGATAAAGGGCGTTCTTTCCATCGACCTGGTGGAGAAGAACTTCGATACTGTCCATGCGGACATCGTCGGGACTTTCGACACGGTATTTGCGCTCAATGTCATCGAGCACATCGAGGATGACCATCTGGCCATTCGGAACTGTTACCGGCTGCTGAAGCCGGGGGGACGGGTGGTGATCCTGGTACCGGCATGGCCTGCTCTTTACAACCGGCTGGACAAGGGGCTGGAGCATTACAGGAGATATTCTTCCACTACTTTACGGCAATTGCTTTCCGGGCCCTTCGAGGTGACGGAGATGAGATATTTCAACCTGGCGGGTATTGGCGGGTGGTGGCTGACGGGGACCTTGTTGCGGAGAAAGGTTATCGGGGAAGGAAGAGCGAAGGTTTACAACCGGCTGGTGCCTCTTTTTCGACTGGCGGACAAGCTGAGCTTCCATCGGATGGGGTTGTCGCTGGTAGCGGTGGGAGAAAAAAAGTAAAACCCTTGCGGGCCTATGCCTTTTATTTTCCTGCCGGAAAATGGGTCCGCCGCAGGCAGGCAATGCACCCTCCACGGCTCCCCCGGCGGGACTGCCTCTTAAACGTAGTGCGAGGTTCTGTGGAACGTCGCCGTGAAACATCCGTCATGTTTTTCCGTTTTGCATTGAATTAATATCTAGCTTCACCGGTTTAAACTTATCCTGGATCATGCTGGTGAAGACTTTTGGCAGTGCTGTGTATGGGGTAGAAGCCATCACGATCATCGTCGAGGTGAATGTGACGGAAGGGCTGCATACTTTTATCGTTGGCTTACCTGACGACGCGGTAAAAGAAAGTGTGCAAAGAGTGGAGAGCGCTATCAAGACCAACGGCTTTTATATGCCACGCACCAAGCTTATCGTGAACCTTGCACCTGCAGGCATTCGCAAATCCGGTGCGGCTTTTGACCTGCCTATCGCGCTTGGGGTCCTGGCGGCTACGGACCAGATGCCGGGATCTTCTCAGTTAAAAGAATATATCATTATGGGAGAGCTGGGATTGGATGGAAGTCTTCATTCCATCAAGGGCGCTCTGCCGATGGCTATCCAGGCCCGGCGGGAGGGCTTCAGGGGGCTTATCCTTCCCCGGCAAAATGCAAGAGAGGCAACCATTGCGAATGGGCTGCCTGTATTTTCCTTTTCTCATATTCGGGAGGTGATTGAATTTTTTGGTGGGGGATGTTCGGACGCTCCCATGGAGGCAGATGGAAGTCCGGCGATAGCGACAGGGGGAGAAGAGCTGGATTTCAGCGACGTCAAGGGGCAGGAGTACATTAAACGCGCGCTGGAGATAGCGGCGGCCGGAGGACACAATACATTGCTGATCGGCGCTCCCGGCGCCGGCAAGACCATGCTGGCCAGGCGGCTGCCTAGTATTCTTCCGCCCCTGAGCCTGCCGGAGGCCCTGGAGACAACCAAGATCCACAGTGTGGCGGGCAAGCTGCCGGATAACGGCGCTCTTATGACACGACGGCCTTTTCGCAGTCCTCATCATACCGTGTCCGGGCATGCGCTTGTAGGAGGGGGCAGTATACCGCAGCCGGGGGAGATATCATTGGCGCATAATGGAGTACTTTTTTTGGATGAGCTGCCGGAGTTTTCCAGGTCGGTGCTGGAGGTGATGCGGCAGCCGATGGAGGATGGGAAGGTTACTATCAGCCGTGCGAGGATATCCGTCGACTTCCCGGCCAATTTCATGCTGCTGGCTGCTATGAACCCGTGCCCTTGCGGCTATTATAACCATCCGGGTAAGGAGTGTTCCTGCCTGCCCGGCGCCGTTCAGAAATACCTCAATAAAATATCGGGTCCTTTGCTGGACCGCATCGACCTGCATGTAGAGGTGGTGCCGGTGCCTTATGAGCATTTATCCGCGGCGGGTAGCGGGGAATCTTCTTCCGTGATACGGGAGCGGGTCATTGCTGCGAGACAGTGGCAGCGACACCGGTATAAAAAGCAGGTATGTAATGCCCAGATCACCAGCAAAATGATAAAGGAATTTTGCCGGATAGATGCTGCCGGGGAGGCGCTGTTGCGTAAAGCGATGGAACGTCTTCATCTTTCCGCCCGCGCTTATGACCGCATCCTTAAAGTAGCGCGCACTATTGCGGACCTGGCCGGAGAGGAGCATATTAAACCGGGGCATTTGGCCGAAGCGATACAATACCGGTGTCTGGACAGGGAGGCGTGGGGAAACCAATAGTCTTTACAGCCTCTCCAGCATCTCCACCACCTTCTCCCTCTTCAGGATCAGGTAGCCGATGCGATCATTGCTGATGCCTTCTTTCAGCTGATAGCTGAATTCCAGCTGATCGTTCCTGACCGTCGTCTCGAAATACCGGAAGGATATATTGGGATACTGTTTCAGCTCTTCTCCGATCTCGTACAAATGGGTGGAAAGGATGAACAGGGACTGTGGTATCCGGATCAGTCCTTTGATGACGGCTGCCGAGCATTTCATAGCGTCCTGCATGTTGGTGCCCTTGAACAGCTCGTCGATGAGCACCAACCACTTCTTTTTACCGCTGATCTTTATCAATGTGTCCCGTATGCGCTGCACCTCATTGAAGAAATAACTTTCTCCTTTGGCGATATTGTCGACTACGTTGATATTGCTGAGGATGCCGTCGAAAAGGCTCAATCGCATGTTCGCGGCAGGCACCCCCATCCCCAGATGAGCCAGGAATACGGATACTCCAACGGCCCGTATGAAGGTGCTCTTTCCTGCCATATTCGCGCCCGTGAGAAAAAGAAAGTTGGTGGATCTGTCCAGCTGTACATCGTAAGCCACGGGACTGGGTAATAAAAGATGATACAATGCGGTGACTTCCATAAAAGGGTCTTCGCCGCCGGTGAACGTGGGGAAGGCCAGGCGGTATTTCTTTACGGCCATGGCCATGGAATACCAGGCGTCCAGCTTGCTATGGATCTCGATCAGTCCCTGCATCAGGCTTTTGGACCGCTCGCGGATATGATAGCCGTAATGGACGACCTGTATGGCATTGAACTTAGCTCCGGGCGTTGTTCTGGCGAGGGATTGCAGCACATCGTTGTCCAGCAGCCGCCGGCCCCTTTCCAAAAGACCTTTGAGCAGCGGTGGACTGTCGGGCTGGTCCAGTAAATCTATCAGGCGGACCATGCCGCGGATGAAATCTGCAAAGTGACCGACAGAATACTTTACCAGGGAATAATCCGGTGCATGGAAGAGCTTATACATCAGTGCACCCGGCAGGTTGTGGGATTGAGGCATGGTATCGATGGCCGTCTCGTAAAACCGTTCCATCACCATCACCGTACCATTGCTGATGGTCAGTGGCCATTCATCCGTTCGTTGTAAGATCAGCGTAAGTATCTGCTGTGTCTCCAGGATAGGTCCCAGGGCGCCGAAGGGGTGGTTGAAATATTGCAGCAGCTGCTCTTTTCCTCCCTGTGTGCGGGTAAGGTCCAGCTTGTGAAAGACGGAAAATTCCTCCTCCTGGCTGAATAATGATAGGTCCGAATAGGTTGTATAGTCGATGTCCATAATGATCTGTTTGCACGGCGGTCCGTCAAAGCTCAAACTTCAGCCGTTGTCCCCATTGAGACTCATCAAACCCACCATTTCCATAAACCAGATGGCCATTTACAAAAGTATGGGTGACCGTGGCCGGGAATTCAAATCCTTCCAGGGGGCTCCAGCCGCACTTGTACAAAATATTCTTCTTATTGACCCTCCATGGCTTGTTCATATCCACGATGACGAGGTCGCCCCAATATCCTTCCCGGATAAACCCCCTTTCCGCGATGCGGAAGCAGGTGGCCACGGCATGGCTCATTTTTTCCACTACCTTCTCCAGGCTGATCCTGCCCTCCTTTACATAGTGCAACATCAGGGATAGAGAATGTTGCACCAGGGGCAGACCCGCGTGCGCCTTTTCGTAGCCGTCGCCGCCGCCTGTGACGGGAGCGAGCGTCAGGGTCCCGTCGGCCTGCCGGATGAATCCTTTCTCTGCCAGCGTATGCGGCGCATGATCGGTGGCTATGAGGTCCAGCCTGTCGTCCAGCAGCGCTTTCCACAGGGCTTCCCGGTTGTTTGGCGCCTTGATGGCGGGATTGCATTTTATCCGATTGCCCAGGGTCGCATAGTCATCACTGGTGAAATGCAGGTGGTGAACACATACTTCGGCGGTGATCCTCTTTTCTTTCAGCGGCAGGAAGTTACTAAAAAGCTGCATCTCTTTCTCCGTGGAAAGATGGAATACATGCAGGCGGGAGCCATATTTTTTGGCGAACTGTATGGCGGTGAGCGAAGATTCGAAACAGGCGTCCTCATTCCTGATCCGTGGATGGTCCGCCGCTACCAGGGGCCGCTGCTCTTTTTTTATATTTTCCAGGTTCTGCCGGATGATCTTTTCGTCTTCACAATGCGTGGCGATCAATACTTCGCTCTCCCGGAACAGCCTGTCCAGGGTGAGGTAATTATCCACCAGCAGATTGCCGGTGGAGGCGCCCATGAATATCTTGATCCCGCAAACATCCTTTTTCTTTTCGTTGGTCCGTAGCGCCTCGTCGGCATTGTCATTGGACGTCCCCATATAAAACGAGTAATTAGCCAGTGCGCTTCGGGCGCCAATGGCGTACTTGTCTTCCAGCAGGTCCTGTGTGAACACGGGCGGCAGGGTATTGGGCATTTCCATAAAGGAAGTGACGCCTCCCGCTACAGCTGCCTTTGCTTCGGTGTAGATGGTAGCCTTGTGGGTTAGTCCCGGCTCACGGAAATGTACCTGTTCGTCGATGACCCCAGGCAATAAATACAGGCCTTCGCCGTTGATCTCGGTTGCGGCAAAGCCCGGTGCAATACCCGTTGCTATTTTTTCGATGCGACCGTTCTTTAGTAGCAAATCTGAGGTAATGATCTTACCTTCGTTGACTATGGAAATGTTCCTGATCAGGTAATTATGCATAAAAAATAATTGAGCCATACCGGCATACACTGTTCTATGACGCAAGTTATAAAAACCATCGCTAGGCTGCTGATAATTTCGGGACTTCCCATTTTCACCTCCGCACAATCCACCTTTTTACCCCAGGGATCCCAATTCGAGCATTTCCTGGACAGGATGGAAATATTGCAACAAAAGGATGCCGAGCTCAATATTACCACCGACAAGCCCATCAGCCGGCGTGCTGCCGTCCGGATATCCGAACTGGCCGACTCCCTGTATCATTTTTTTCCTTACGACGATATATACCATATCTCGCCGGTGGACCGGCAAAATCTGCAGTCCCTGCTGATGAACAATGCGGAATGGGTCAGCGGCAGCAAGGATTCCTTTGCCTCCCAACATCCCTGGTGGAATACCTTCTACAAGGACAAGGCGAATTTTTACCAGGTGAATGAAAAGGATTTTTTCCTGGCTGTGAATCCCGTCATTCAACAGACGCAATCCATCGAGACGGGCAATAAGGCCCGTGTTTTTCTCAACTCCAAAGGACTCGCGATCCGGGGCCTGATCGCAGGCAAGCTGGGCTTTTCAGCTTATCTTACGGACAACCAGGAGCGGGGGCCGCAATATGTAATGGATCGCATAGCCCAGTTCCATGCGGTGCCGGGTGCTGGCTATTATAAGACCTTTAAGCAGACGGCGGTAGATTATTATGACAACCGGGCTTCCATCTACTTCAATGCCTGGAAATATTTCGATTTTCAGTTCGGATACGACAAGAATTTTATAGGAAACGGGTACCGCAGCCTTTTTCTCAGCGACTTCGCCGGGTCGTATCTTTTCCTGAAATTCAATCTTCGTATCTGGAAGCTGAATTATCAGAATATCTATATGGAGCTGATCAGCCAGCATTCGCCGGGGGATTATCAGTATCCAAAAAAATATGCCACGATCCATCATCTCAGCGTCAATGCCGCCTCCTGGCTGACCCTGGGACTGTATGAGAACATCGTGTTCAGCCGGCCCGATCACTATGATTTCTCCTATCTCAATCCGGTGATCTTTTTACCGGCGGCCCAGCAGCAGAATGGCTCGCCTGACAAGAGCACGGTGGGATTTGATTTTAAGGCCAATGTCGGGCATGCAACCCAATTCTATGGACAATTCGTGTTCAATGAATTTGTGCTGAACCAGATCAAGCATTATTCACGGGGATGGTGGGGAAACAAGCAGGGGCTTCAGCTAGGCATGAAATATATCGACGCGTTTGGGGTAAAGAACCTGGATCTGCAGGCGGAGACCAATATTGTGAGGCCCTTTACATATCAGCATGACGACTCTGTCGGCAATTTCAGCCATTACAACCAGCCGCTGGCGCATCCCCTGGGCGCCAATTTCGCAGAGATCATCGGCATTGTTCATTATCAGCCGGCCTATAAATGGACGCTGGAAGGGAAGGTCATTTATTACAAGCAGGGACTCGATTCCGCCGGCGTCAATTTTGGAAGCAATGTTATGGAGAGCTATCTTACCCGTCCCCGGGATTATGGATTCAGCATCGGGTCGGGCATACCTGTCAATTGTGTCAATGCTTCCGGGCTTGTCACCTATGAATGGAAGGAAAATCTCTTTCTCGACCTTTCCATCCAATACAGGAATTTCTCTGTCAATGACCCTACGGGCGTCTATCACAGCAGCAGTTCCACGCTCTTCACTGCCGGCGTTCGTTTGAATGTGGGACGGCGTCAGTATGATTATTGAGCGAGATCGCCCTTCAGGGCTTCCGGGAGGGACTACATGGCCAGCAATACGGCTACATAGTGACAAAGCGCTGCGGCCAGCACGAAGGCGTGCCATACTGCGTGGGTGTACCGGTATTTGTCCCAGAGGTAGAAGAATACCCCAATAGAATAGAGACCGGCGCCGACGAAGACGAGGGTAAGCACTTCCGGTGGGAGACGGTCGAAGAATTGCCGGCCTCCGATGACCATGATCCAGCCCATTGCGAGATAGATAATAGTAGACAGGATCTCAAACCGGCCTGTAAACAGTATTTTGAAGATGACGCCTGCGGCGGTCAGCGACCAAAGGATGGTCAGGAGCGTCATGCCGAAGGAATTGTTTACGTATACCAGCAGGAATGGGGTATAGGTGCCGGCAATGAAGAAGTAAATGCTGATGTGGTCGAAGATCTTTAAGGTTCTCTTTTGGCGTGGATCTTTTGCCAGGTGGTAGAGGGTGCTGGCGATGAAAGCCAGCAGGAAACAAATTCCATAGATGCAGCAACCAACGAGGCCCTTGGTATTACCGTGGAGCGTGGCTATTCCCGGAAGGGCCGGAAGCGCTGCGAGTCCGAACAACACGCCTGCGGCGTGGGTAAGACCATTGACCAATTCCTGATGACGGGTGTAACTCTCCATACCTGCAAAATCTCTCCCGGATGGTAATGCAACGATCAGACCAAATTAGCGGTCGCCACTGGTGGCGGTCCGGAGGGGCGGCTATCCTTCGAAGATGATGGAAAAGATGACCTGTCTGCTCCTGATCTTGTCGATGACATTGGAATACTGCAGGCTGGGGTCCCGGCTATGAATATTTTTGAGGCCCTGGCTGATCTTCAGCTCCGGGGAAAGGATAAAGACGGGGAAATAGATCTGGAAGCCAAGGCCTGCCTCCACGCTAAAGTCGGAGGAGCTGAGCTTTACCAGGTTTTCCGCTTTGCGGGCCGAAGAGTTGGAGGCCAGGTCATAGCGGTAGTTGACGCCCCCCAGCATATAGACCCTGAAATTCCCGATACGATCGGACAGGAATTTCACCTGGGCGGGAAATCCCAGTAAAAGGGATTGTATCTGCTTGGTTGCCAGTACCTGTTCACCATCGGGCGGATACTTGACATGATAGGAGATGCTGTTACTGCTAAAAATGAACTCCGGGAAGGCAAAACGGAACTCGAGGTGGTTGGCGACATGAAAGGTGAACATACCGGATACCCCGAAGCCGCCGCTATTTAAAGGGTTGACATACAATACGCTGTCGCTTTGCAGGAATTTGGGATGGGCGCTGACCTGAAAATGGGAATTGTCGTACAGGAAGCCGATGCCCAGGTAATATTTTTTACTATCATGATCCGGAAGATTCAGATAATCCCGCAATTGAGCTGATGCGCGGCCTGCCATCGACATCAATCCAATGACGATCAATAGGATGTGACAAATACCCTTCTTCTTTGCCGACAAAAATGCGTTCAAATTCATAAATGACTTAAGATCAGTTATTTAAGACTAGTCTGTAATGTGGTTATAACCAAAGGGTAAATATTGTCAATAGGCTTGAATCAGGTAATGAAGTTAAACGGCGAAAGATGCAATTTAATTGCCATGTTCTTGTTCAATAACAAGATTTTAGGGACATGTTAACGAGTCTGCTCCCGGGAGCCAGGGATTGCTTTCTCCCCGGTGTAGATGGAACAAATACCCAGGCTGAGTCTTTTGAGGCGGGTATTTACATACCCACATTTGTCCAGGATGCGGACAAGGGCTTTTCCTTCCGGAAAGGCTTTAATAGAGTCGTTCAGGTATTGGTAGGCTTCTCCGCTGTGCGATACGGCTTTTCCAACGCGGGGGGCGATGCTATTACAATATAGGTTATACAGCTGCCGGACTCCTATGATCCTGGGCTTTGAGAATTCCAGGATTACCAGCCAGCCTCCCGGTCTCAGGACCCGCAGCATTTCTTTCATGCCTTTTTCCAGGTTCTCGAAATTCCGGACCCCAAAGGCCACCGTGATGGCGTCAAAGCTATTGTCGGGAAAGTCAAGGTTCTCGCTGTCCCCTTGCTGTAATACGATGCGGTCCTCCAGCTTGTGGCGGGCTATTTTTTGTCTGCCGATGTCCAGCATGCCGGTGGAGATATCGATGCCTGTGATCTTTTCGGGAGAGAGGCGCCGGGTCATCATGATCGCCATATCGGCTGTACCGGTGGCTACATCGAGGATCTGTCCGGGGTGCAGGTCCATCAGCCTGCGGATCGCCCGCCGTCTCCAGTAGATATCGATGCCTCCGGAGAGGAAGCGGTTCAGGAAATCGTACCGGAATGCGATCCTGTCGAACATGGCAGCTATCTGCTGCTTCTTTCCCAATTCCGAGTCTTTGAATGGAACGATCTTATCGTGCGAGTACTGGGCCATAAAGGGGTGCAAGTTATTAAAAAAGCCCCTTACCAGGGGCTTTTTTAAATTTACTCGTCCCACCAAAGGTGATCGGAGAGTTGAACATCGGGTGCGTTCTTTCCGTTGCGCGAGAGCTCATCCACCGGATAGGGCATCCTTCTGATAAAGCTGGTCAGGAGAGCGCCTACCGGCAGGCTGAATCCCTGATAGGCATAATCCGTCCTGCGCATATCGTCCCAGGTCACGGGGCTGAGGAAGCAGGCTACATATTTCTCTTTCATGATCAGCTGGAGGGTCAGCGCGCCGGAGCCCACTGCTACGGACGGGTCCGAGGTATAGCGGGTAATGGCTGTATCCGGGATGCCCATTTTCGTCATATGCTGTTTGATGCCATCTAAATAGGCGAGGTATGCGTTGGGTTTATCGCCTTTGCGGAAGAGGGCTTCGGCTTTCAGGAAATCTGCTTCCGCGTACGTAGCGATCAGAAAAGGCGCCGTTGGAGTGGAATACCAGCCATCTTCGGAGAGATAACATTCTTCATGGTTTGTGCCTGTGCCGATGCGGCCTTTTCCATTGGGCGTGCCGCGGTAATCGCCGAATTTGGTGGTATCGGTGATATGGGGCAGACGCGGGTCGAATACGCCATAGGTGGCGCCGTCGAGGGCATTAACAAGATACGAAGAGAGCCAGCCATCCAGATCGAGGCCGGCGTTCGCGATGGCCACATCGCCCCAGGGGTTGTCATTGACGCCAGCGTTAAAGGCCGTGACCTGCGCATCGTCACCGTTGCCTGTATAGCCGGAGCTCAGCTCGCTGAGCACATCGTCGGGATTGTAGTCGGCCTGCTTTGACAGCTGGTTAAGCATTCTTGCTTTCAGCATATGGGCTGTTTTTATCCAGGCCGTCACGCTTCCTCCGTGAATAAAATCGCTGGCCGGGGCCATTTCGTCTTTAGCATCGGGTTGTTGAAGCGCCACAATGCCAGCATCCAATAGTGCGATACAGGTGTCGTAGATATCTTTTTGGTTGTCGAACTTTGGCGTAAGGTTCTGGACACCGATGAAGGCCTCGGAATAAGGAATATCGCCCCATACGTTGCTTGCCATGTTCAGGTGCAGCGCCAGGAGGATATCGGCAACTCCAATATAGGCATTCGTGCCTTTGGTGGCAGCGAACCTCCGCATGTCGTAGAGGTCCGTCATGATATCGTAGGTATCGTCCCAGGCCGTGCTGGCATTGACGTTGTCATAGACATCCGCGCCACCGGCGGGGTTGGGAGAAGCCAGGTACTGTACATAATAGGATGTATAGTTGCTAATCTGAAATATGTCGTTGGCCGTGCTGTAAGTAGTATTGGCCAGAAGGCCGTTGATCGGCGGCTCTTCGGCGGCGTTGGGGTTCTTATTAATGTCGAGGTACTTTTTACAGCTACCGGATAAAATGGCCCAGCCCATGAACAGGAGTGCGGGCAGTATCTTATTTTTTGTGATTGATCTCATTGGGATAGTTTTTTGTTGTTTACAAGCCGAGGTTCAAGGATATCCAATAGCTGCGCAATGCGGGATAGCTGAAGCCTGCAAATCCGTTGGCAGTGCTTCCAGCCGGCGTGGAGCTGGATTCCGGATCGAAGCCTTTGTATTGCGTGATCACGATGAGATTGTTTCCCGTGAACGACAGGTTCGCATCGTGAATAAACGTTTTTCCCAGCAGGGATGAAGGGAGTCTATAGCTAAGTGATACCGACCTCAAACGTACCCAGGCAGCATCTTCGATAAAGTTCTCTGCTATGCCGCGGTAAACGTTACGATAATAACCGTTGCCGTAGTCAACGCCGTCGGGGCCTTTACCCTGACCCAGCCAGACTGCTTTGGTATTGGGTGTTCCGTCTGCCAGCACGCCTTTAAATACCACGGTCTGGTCTCTGTTGAGGGTGACTGCCGACTCGCCGAATGCCGCCAGGAAGTTGCTGAACTGATCATATTTTTTAAGACCCAGCCGGGCGTCCCAGAGCATGAACAGGCTCCAGCTCTTATAGGAGAAGGTATTGGAGAGGCTGGCTATCCATTTTGGAAAGGCGTTGCCCAGTATCTTTTGATTGGAGTAGGGCGTCAGCAGGGGGAAGCCATTGGCGCCGATGAGCCAGGGAAGGTTCTTATCGGAGTAATTGGGATTCTTCGTGTCCTGGTAACGGCTGACGGGAGTACCGAAGAGATCGCCGACGGAGTTGCCCTTGATGTATTTCTGTGTTACGGTAGCAAAGGAGTAACCGTATTGGCTGCTTACCACGATCTCATCCAGTCCGGGATAGATGGCGAGGACCTTATTCCTGTTGGCCGATATGTTGGCCCCAATGTCCCAGCTGAATTTGGTGGTCCTGACAGGCGTGCCTTTGAGCGTGAGCTCGATACCCTTGTTCTGCAGCTCACCTGCATTGAGGGTGATCTTATTGAAGCCCGTAGAATTGGCTACGGATACTCCCAGGATCTGATCCTTGCTCTTAGACAGATAGACGGTGGCGTTCAGGCTCAGTCTATTGTTGAGGAAATTCAGATCGAAACCTGCCTCATAGGTGGTGGTCCTTTCGGGTTTAAGATCTTGCACCCCTGCGTTTGCGTTGCGTGTCCAGCCGATGACCCCATTGATGGGCTGGTTGAAGGACGGCGAATAAACGACGCTGGTGCTATAAGGCGCGGCATCTTTACCTATACCGGCAATGGAAGCCCGAAATTTTCCATAAGTGATCCAGGATGGCATGGAGAGATGTTGCGAAAAGATATAGCTGAGGCTGGCGGAGGGGTAGTAAAAGCTGTTGAACCCGGATTCCAGCGAGGATGTTCGGTCATTTCTTCCTGTGAGGTCCAGGTAGAGATAGTTGTTGTATCCCAGGGTGAGGTCGCCGTAAAAGCCAACGAGACGATAATCCAGCTCGGTGGATGAGATGGAAGTCTGTTTGGCATTTGCCAGGGTGAAGAGGTCGTATACATCCAGGTTATTGCCTTCGGCGCTGACGGTTTTCGAAACCTGGTCGAATATATCGTTACCTACCCGCAGGGTCGTCTGGAATTTATCGGCCCAGGTGTGATCGAAGGTGAGGGAAACAGTCGAGGTCAGGTTCCTGTTGTTGATCTGGTATTCGTGTACAAAGCCCAAGTCGTTGTCGGAAGCGATGATCTCGTTGGGTACGCCTTTGGGTCCCGGTGCAGTCGCCGTGCGGGCATCGCCGTATTGATCAATGCCTATCAGGTAATTGGCCGTCAGCCATTTCAACGGCTGGTAGGTGAAGTTCAGGCTGCCTGTGACGTGGTTGACCTTGGAGCCGAACTTATTGGTGGCTGCGAAGTACACGGGGTTGCCGTTGCCGTATGTTTTCATGGTGCCATCCGGCTTTGCAAAATCCTTCACGTTGTAACGGGGCGCCCAGTAGATCAATTCTTCGTTGTACCTGTCGGCGTCATAGAAATTACCGTCCGTATTGGAATAGATGAGCGAGCTGTTCATCTTGAACTGGTCGCTGAATTTGAGCTGGCCGTTCAGGCGGGCTGTAATGTCGGTGTAAAAGGTAAATGGGATCAGGCCGTTGTTCTTGGAATAGGCGATGGAAGAAGAATAGGTTGCCTTGTCCGTGCCGCCGGAAAAAGAGAGCGAATTGCGGAACTGATGTCCTGTACCGTAGGCTTGTTTCCAGTTATTGTAGAGCTTGGCGGGGTGATTGGGATCTACTGTCCGGGCCTGTTCTACCGTGGGACCCCAGGTGGGCCAGAAGCTGGTGGAGTCATAATCCGACAGCGTGCCGCCAAAACCCATGGTATATTTCATTTGCAGGGCCGGGAGTTTGTCTACCACATCGGTGCTGTAACTGGTGGTGTAGTGGACTTGCAGCCTGCCTGCCTTCCCGGATTTGGTCGTTATGACGACTACGCCGTTGGCGCCACGAAGGCCGTAGAGGGCGGTAGCGGCGCCTCCCCGCAGGATATTGACAGTTTCAATGTCATCGGGGTTTATATCGCTGATACGGTTGGGCATCTGCGTTCCTCTATTGCCATCGGTGCCCAGGGTAGACGTGCTGTTATCCACCACATTACCATCGATGACGAATAAGGGTTGAGGGTCCCGACCCGGGTCCAGGGAGTTGACGCCGCGAATAAGAATACTTGCGCCCTGACCCGGTCCGCCGCCGGCGCTGGAGATCGTTACGCCGGCCACCTTACCCTGAAGCGCATTTACCAGGTTGGTTTGATGGGCTTCAACCAGCTGGTCTGCGGACACCGTCTGTGCTGCATACCCCAAGGTTTTTACTTCGCGCTTGATACCCAGGGCCGTGACGACTACCTGATCCAGGGATTGATCCGATGCTTTGAGTGTCACCGTGATGGATGATCTTCCCACAAGGTCCAGTGTCTGCGTGACAAAGCCCACCGCGCTGATCTGGATGGATTTGACATTGTCCGGTACAGAGAGCGTAAAATTTCCTTTGTCGTCCGTGCTGGTCCCTTTGCCGGAGGCACCCTTTGCGAGAATGGTTGCGCCAGCGACAGGTTGTCCGGATTCCGATACGATGTGTCCCGAAATGTTGTGCTGCTGGGCTTCGGTGTACTTAAATAGCATGCCCCACAGCAGTAGCAGTGTGATTGATTTTCTCATAAACAATAGCTTTGTCTCAATTTAGGAAAAAGTTAGAGTAACGAATTCTTAACACCCGGGTATTTTAAGCATTATGAACCTGTTATATATGTTTTGATAAACAAGCATTACCGTATCTTCGGGCCAACTATGGTGATACGCAGCTCAACCTATGTTATCAGTAGTCCGGATCACACCAAGAGTCCGGCGCCGGACAGGCCGGAGTATGCTTTTATCGGCCGAAGCAATGTCGGCAAGTCCTCGCTGATCAATATGCTGGTGGGGAATGAGAAGCTGGCGAAAACGTCTTCTACTCCGGGTAAGACCCAATTGATCAATCATTTTTCCATCAATGAGGAATGGTATATCGTGGACCTGCCCGGCTATGGCTTTGCCAAGGTATCCATGTCGCAGCGACGGAAATGGGAAAAGATGATCGAGGATTATCTGCGGAAAAGGGAGAACCTGGTCAATGTCTTTGTGTTGATCGACAGCCGCCACAGCCCCCAGAAGATAGACCTTGAATTTGTCAATACCCTGCGAGAGTGGCGGGTGCCTTTTTGCCTGGTCTTTACCAAGGCTGATAAAGAGAACCAGCGTACGGTGAGCAAGAATGTAAAGGACTTTTTGGATAAGATGCGGGTCACCTGGCAATTCCTTCCACAACACTTCGTTACCAGCGCCGTAAAAAAAATGGGGCGGGATAAGATCCTCGGATTGATCGAGGAGATGAATGAATCCTCCGATGAAGAATAGCTGCAGCGGGCAGTATCGGTGGCGGATTAAAAAGTCATGAAGAAAGCTAAAATTTTTCTTAGCTTAAATTTAACAGATATATTTGCTGTTGGAACTCCGAACCGACCCCCTTTTGGCCCCAATACCCTTTTGGCCTAATTCTTATCTGACCTACACTCTAATGCTTGATGCCATTTAAATCTGCCGGATCGACGGATAAGAATGTCTGTCGTTCGGACGAATCGCTGGAAGCGGTTCCCGGTGTCGTATTGCCCAGTTTGCTATCAACCAAAAAACATCCTTATGCAAAGCGGATAACTGTTTTGATTTAATCACTGTTTAAAATTTCAATCACATGAGTAAAACTTTGTCACTATTGCTAGTGCTGGTATTGCATTCCCTACTGGCACTGGCTCAGCATGTCATTACCGGTAAGGTATATGACCAGTCGGGGCAACCGGCCCCATTTGTCACCGTCCGCATCAAAGGCAGCAAGGCGGGTACGAGCGCCGATGCCAATGGCGCTTTTTCCATTCATGCGAATAAGGGGGACCGGCTGCTCATCTCCGGAGCCGGCTTTCAGGAAACAGAATTCCTTGTTCAAGACGCCACTACTGTCAACATCCAGATCACGCGTAAGGATGCGAGCATGACGGAAGTCGTGGTGACGGCATTGGGCATTACCCGAAGCAAGAACAGCCTGCCTTATGCTGCCCAGACGATCAGCGCGGATGAGGTGTCCAAGACGAGGAACTCCAATTTTGTGGATGGGTTGTCCGGCAAGGTGGCCGGTCTGCAGATATCCCAGACGAATGCTATCGGGGGATCGACTAACATCGTGCTGCGGGGTAACAAATCCATCACGCAATCCAACCAGGCGCTGTTTGTTGTCGACGGCGTTCCCTTTGACAACAATTCCACGAGCACTGTCATCGACAAGAACAATTTTCAGCGGGCAGGCACCGGTGGATACGACTATGGCAGCAATTCGGCCGATATCAATCCCGATGATATCGAGTCCGTCACCGTACTGAAGGGAGCGGCCGCCTCCGCCTTATATGGTTCCAGGGCTTCCAACGGGGTGATCCTTATCACCACCAAGAAAGGCAAGCGGGGATTGGGTGTGACGGTGAATGCGGGTATCACGGTGGGTGAGATAGACAAGAGCACTTTTCCAAAATACCAGCGTGAGTATGGGGCAAATTATGGCGCCGGTGCGTAT
>DASZWE010000372.1:0-5214 GCA_035546735.1 Puia sp. | reverse complement strand
CTGGAAGGATGTGAAGGCTCCTATATCATCAAGGCGATGGATTTCATGACCCAGAGCGGTTCTGTATCGTATGATGAGTTCCCCTATACTGATCAGAACTGTTCCCGTCAGCCAGATCAGCGGCTTCTCGACGAGGCCCGTCAGCATCGTATGCGTGGATTCAACCGATTGACCCCCGGGGATCGTAACAATGCCATCGACCTGCATGCCATCAAGGAAAATATTTCGCAGGGTGCACCTGTCGTCATCGGTATGATGGTAGGCGGCAGCTATATGCAGGATATGATGGGCAAAGATCTTTGGGAGCCCACGGAGGAGGACAGGAGTTTGATGGGTTTTGGCGGTCATGCGCAATGCGTCGTCGGGTATGACGATAAAAAGTATGGTGGCGCCTTTCTTATCATGAATAGCTGGGGGTCTAAATGGGGTAATAATGGGTTTGCCTGGGTACGGTATCCTGATTTTAGATATTTTGTCCGCGAAGCCTATGGGCTTGAGCCGATGGATAAGATCGGCGCCGCGGCTTCCGCTCCCTTCTCCTGTGAGATAGGACTCGTGCAGGTGAGGTATGAAGGGAAGAAGACCGTCGCGGGTGATTATATCCCTTTACAAACAAAGGCGGACAATATTTTCGAAACCGTCGCACCGGTGAAGAAAGGCACCCGATTCAAAATGGAAGTGCGTAACACCACCGAATGCTATGTCTATGTGTTCGGGAAGGAAACGGATGGCGCCAGCTATACGCTCTTCCCCTATCCCCGGAACGACAATCCTGCCAAAACAAAATACTCCCCCTTCTGCGGGATCACGGGCTACCGTCTTTTCCCGAAAGATAAGAGCATGATGCCTGATAGTATCGGCACCCGTGATGAGATGGCCGTGGTTGTGAGCCGCAGGCCGCTGGATTGGAGTGCGCTCAATAGCAGGATTGGTCAGAATCCCGGACGTGACTATGCAGCCCGGGTCAATGCCGTCCTTGGGAACAGGCTTGTCAGGGATGTCAAATTTCTCCGTTCAGCCAAAGGCAATATGCAGTTCACCGTGCAAGGCGGGGATTCAACCAGTGTTGTCGCCACCGTTGTAGAGATCAGTAAACAATAGACCATGCATCCATTCAAATTCAAGCTTTTTTTGCTGACACGACTACCCAGCGCTTTTTTTGCGGGTATTCGCATCAAGGATATGGATGAAGAGCGCTGCGTGACGACCCTACCCTATAAATGGTTTACCCGGAATCCTTTTCGAAGCACTTATTTTGCCTGTCTCAGCATGGCCGCCGAGATGAGTACCGGCGTACTGGCCATGACGCATATCCAGAGGCGGAAGCCGTCTGTATCACTGCTGGTCGTCAAGCTGGAAGCAAACTATTTTAAAAAAGCGGTAGGTCGTACCTATTTCACCTGTACAGACGGAGGGCTCATCAAAAAAACCATCGAACAGGCTGTCACTACCGGTGAAGGGGTTACAGCCCGGGTCTGCTCCATTGGTACGAACGAGGCAGGAGAGGTCATTGCTGAATTTTTTATTACCTGGTCGTTCAAAGTAAGAGGGGGTATAAAGGAACCCCTTAGTTGAGTAAATATAAATACCTATCCATTCATGAATAATACATGGATGGTCCAGTAATACAACGCCGGGAAACCCTTACCTGCGTCTCCAACTTGTTGGATTGTCTTTCTTTTCATTTTTACATCGTCCAATAAATGTGAATAGTACATATAAAGAATAATGCAGTGCACCTGCCTTTCACATGACATGCTGTTGCTTGTTTTTTAGATAGCGCGGCTCCCGGTGCAGGCTATCTGCTCTTTCGTCCTTCGCAGGGCTTGGCATCTACAAAGGAATTGTGATAGTTTTACGCGGTGAATCCTTTAACCGTAGTAAAAACTAATTCCTGTTCGTATGAAAAACTCCCTACCCCCGAAGAAGGCATTATATGCCCTTTTACTGATAGGAGTGATCTTGTGCAGTTGGACCCGTCCCACGAATATTACTTTTAGCACACCGCCCGCCGATGTAACCGTGTGTTTGGGCGCTACCGCCTCCTTCTCCGTGGTGACATCGACTACCCCTCTTAGCTATCAATGGCAAATAAGTATGGATGGGGGCAGCAGTTGGTCTGACGTAGGGAATGGCAGTACTTATAGCGGGGCTGCCTCTGCTACTTTAAGCATTACAGGTACTACAGCTTTGTTCAATGGTTATAAGTATCGTTGTGTAGCCACGGACGGTACGGGCTCCTACACCTCCCCCGCGGCTACGCTTACCGTAGGTCCCATCGGACAGCTGACGAACTCCAGTTATGCTATTTGTTCCGAGGGATCAACTAATATGACTTCCGCCGATATAAAGGGAACCTATAGCTATCAGTGGCAAGTGAGTGCGGATAATGGGGGCTCCTGGAACAATGTCAGCGATGGGGGCGACTATTCGGGATCTGCCAGCGCCATTCTCAATATCAGCGGAGATCCCGTCCTCAATGGCTACCTGTACCGTACCATTGTCACCGATGGCACCTCTCATTGCTCCGTGACCAGCAGCGGTGTGGACACCCTGCACGTGGTAACCAAGCCCGGCGTGGTTCAGCCAACGCCTACCTCTTTATCCGTCTGCTCCGGCGGCAGCGGGACCATATCTATTGCGGACAGTACGGGCGTCAGCTATCAATGGCAGGTCAGCGCCGACAATGGCAGCACTTATAGCAATATATCCGATAACAGCTTATACCATGGCACTTCCACTTATTCACTGGCTATCACTACGCCGACAACACCGGCAAGCTACCAGGTGATAAGATCTGTTACCGGCTATGGGATCACCTGTCCCCGTCCTTCGTATCCGGTGGCCCTGACCTTCAAGACGCCGCCCACCATCACCACCCAGCCTGCGGGCAAGACGGTCTGTGCGGGGAGCGCTGCCAGCTTCCGGTCCGTCGCCAGCGGTACCGCACCCACTTATCAGTGGCAGGTGAGTACGGATGGAGGAGGCAGCTGGGCATCGGTTATCACCGGTGCAACGGGTACTACGTCCACTATCCTCACTCTTACCACCACCATCCCTGCAATGGAGGGTTATCTATACAGGAACGTTGCCACTGTCAGCGGCTGTGGGTCACCGGTGACCTCATCGGCTGCCACGCTGCATGTCAACAGTTCCGGCACCTGGCTGGGCACTGCCGATACCGCCTGGGAGAATAGCAACAACTGGTGTGGAGGCGTACCGACCTCGGCTACCGACGTATTGGTCCCCGCCTCAGCGCCCCGGATGCCCTTGATCAGCGCCGGGACCGGTACAGCCAATGCGCACAGCCTCACTATACAAAAATTTGCCAAACTGAGCATCAGCGGAGGCACGACCGCTATCACCGCGCCTTTCAATATTGCGGGGACCGTAGTATATATGGCCAACGGCAACCAGAATATTTTCCCCGCGGATCATGGCTCCCTGATGATCGACAATGCCGGCAATAAAATTATGCAGAGTAATGTGGCTATTACGGATACGCTTACCCTGGCGGGCAGCGCCATGCTGGTCACCGGCAGCAATATCCTCAATATGAAGGCCGGCAGCCAACCCATTCGTGGGGCTTCTTTCTCCGGAGGGCAGACAGGCTGGATCGTCACCGGCAATGGCAGCGGTGGAGCAGGCAATTCGGGTGTGGGGGGCCTTACCATCTCCCAGATAGGCGCTGGTAATGGGACCGTGCTTTTCCCTGTCGGACCGACGTCTTCCACTTATAACCCGTTACAGCTGACCAATGGCGGGGCCACGAACGATTTTACGGTAGCCGTCAATGACCAGTATATACCGGGCGCTGCCACCAACGCCGTCATCGATCGCACCTGGCTGATCTCAACCGCCGGCGCCGGCAGCAGCAATATTTCCCTGGGCATGTTATGGAGATTGGGGGATGAACCTTCTATTTTCAATCGCAGCAGCGCCGCCATCGTACGTTCCAACGGTACGGCCATCGTCGAAGAAAGCGCCAACAGCGCCGCCAGCGGCAGCGATCCCTATACTTTTTCCAAAGGAGCCTTCTCAACGATGACACAGTTCTCTGTAGCCACCAGCACGATGGTGATTTTGGCAGATCAGCTTCTTTCCTTCTCGGGTGAATGGGTAAGCAATACATCTACCGGGTTGTCGTGGAATGTGAACCCCGATACGGAATCCCGTTTGTATATCCTGCAGCACTCGACGGACGGCACATCCTTTACGGACGTGGCCACCCTGGATGGAGAGGCCGGCAAGAGCTCCTATAGCTTCTATGATAACCATCCCGCTATGGAGAATTACTATCGACTGAAAATGGTTGGTTTCAGCGGAAGCATCACTTTCAGCCGGATCGTCGAGCTGTCGGGCAAGGAAATGGCCAGCAAGGCCAGCCTGGCGCCTTCTGTTACAGAACAGTCTGTTGCCAGCCTGCTTCTCTCTCTGGGTAAGGAATCCGATATCGCCTATGTAGTAACGGATATTACGGGGCATGTCATGGCGCGTAATGCGGTCCACCTGGTCAGGGGCCAGCACTCCATTCCTGTAGATCTCAGTCGTATGCAGCCGGGGGTGTTCTTTGTGCGGGTGACGGATGGCCAGGGATTCAATAAGGTATTAACGCTCGTGAGAAAATAAGCTTAAAAGACTCCTTTACTAAACCAAAACAATACATATGAAGTTAAGGCTACTTATCTTGTTGTTCTTTTTTATCGGGACCTCGGCGTTTGCCCGACCGGGCGACGGCCCACGCAGGGTTGGCAACCGTCTGTATTTTACGCCAGCCTGTCCTATCGTAACGCAGAATTTCCAGAATTCGGCGGATGGGGTAATCTCCGACCCCAGCGCCACGGGGTGGTACCTGGACAGGACCCATGTGCCCAATGCCGTCTATTTTGCTGCCAAATCCCACCGGCTGAAAGCTCAGACATTAGGCGGGGAGGGGGTCTGGTATTCGCAGGTATTTTCCATAGCGGGGTATACCAATATACAGGTGGACGCCAAGGTATCATCGGAAGGCTCCTTTACCTCTTCAGAGTATGTCAAAGTTTATTATAAGCTGGACAACGGTCCGGAAACATTGATCAGCGCCCAGTTCGGCAGTTTCGGAACTCCAACGGTGACCTCGCCGATGATGACGGGAAGCACGGTGCAGATCGTGATCCGTATCTATAATGTCAGCGTGGGTAACAATGATTACTATGTCGAAATCTACGATGTGTT
>DASZWE010000371.1:0-10300 GCA_035546735.1 Puia sp. | reverse complement strand
AGCGCTGTTCCTTTTCTGCTGGGTTTATGACAGGCCGGCCAGCGGCCGGACTAACCTGGTGGCGGACAAATGGCGGATGCTGGGGCAGCGAAAAGAGGTCGTGTTCATGCTCCTTTTTTACCTGCTGCATATTCTTAGCGCCCTGCTTTCGCACAACCGGCAGGAAGCATTCAGGATGCTGGTGTTGCGGCTGCCGCTGCTGGTCTTTCCCTTGTCATTCGGGCTTCTTTTTGTGCGGGCGGCGGTGAAGGACAGGATCATACAGGCTTATGGCACGGTGGTCTCGCTGGGGGCGTTGGTATGCGTCGTTTATGCATGGATACGGTATGCCCGGACAGGCGATGGGGTGTACCTGTATAACGACAGCCTGACGGAGGTGCTGGATATACAGTCTTCCTATTATGCGCTGATGGTGGTGCTGGCGGTGGCGGGATTTATCTATCTGTTGGGGAAGGGATATTTTTCGGGGCGGTCGGGCATTTCTGTGCGTGCGGTCATTGTGCTGCTGCTCATATTTCATTTTATGCTGGCCAGCAGGATCTCCATATTCATCCTTTATACGGGGTTGCTGATCGTTGCCGGAAGCTATGTGGTGCGGCATCGGAAACGGGGATTGGCGGTCTGGCTGGTGCTCACGCTCGTGGCTGGCCTGGGCTTATGTATGACTTTATTGCCAAAGACGATGAACAGGTTCCGGGAGCTGGAATATCCCTCTTATTCCTTTACCCGTGTGGCGCCGGAGAGTCATTATAATGGAACGCTGACGCCTGATCAATGGAATGGCGCGAATATCCGGCTGGCGATATGGAAATGTGGATGGGAAGCGGCGCAAAAGCATTGGTTGACGGGGGTACAATTGGGGGACAAGCAAGACAGCCTGATGGCCATGTACAAGAAGAATGGGTTTGCGTTTGCCCTGGAGAGAAAGAGAAATTTTCACAATAATTATCTGGATATATTTTGCGCGTTTGGGTTGGTGGGCATTGTGGTCTTCCTGCTCGGCTATCTTGTCATTCCCCTATGGAAGGCGGCGAGGACGGGAGACATGCTGGGGCTGGCGTTGCTGCTGGCCATGGGTGCGAGCATGGCGGTGGAGTCGTATTTCGACAGGAGCCTGGGCTGTCTGCTGATGGGGTTTTTCTTTTCTTTTATTGCGATCAGGGAACCGCCGGGAGCGGTTGGTCCAGAACCGTGGGTTCCGACCGAGGACGAGCGAGTGCCCGGAGCCGCTGCGCGTTGTCTCTTAGGCGTTGTCCCTTAGATACAGGTCGATGGCTTCATTCGTATTGCCCACGAAGACGAGTTGTCCCTGGCGCATGACGGCGGCGCGGGTACAATATTTTTCGATTACCTCCATACTGTGACTGACGAGGACGACGGTCTTGCCTTCTATCCAGCTGGATTCGAAGACCCGGATCGCTTTTTCACGAAACCGGACGTCCCCTACTGCAAAGATCTCATCGAGGAACATGATGTCGGCGCCGGCATTGACGGCTATGGAAAAGGCCAGTCTGGCCATCATACCGGAGGAAAAGAATTTTACTTTGGTATCTACAAAGTCCCTGATCTCGGCAAAGTCGACGATGGTGTCGAAAAGCGAGTCGATCGCCTTAATTTTCAATCCCAGTACGGAGCCGGAGACATAGATATTCTCCCGGGCGGTGAGTTCCTGGCTCATGCCCACTCCCAGGTTCATAAGCAGGGTAGTGCCATAGATGTCGATGTGACCCGAGTCCGCGGGATATACTCCGGCCAGCAGCTTGACGAGGGTGGATTTTCCCGAGCCATTCCTTCCCAGCAGTCCGATGCATTCCCCTTTGTATACTTCCAGGTCGAGGGTGCTGACGGCATGCACTTTTTTGCTGCGGGGCGGATTGAATAGATTGAAGAGACGATGCTTCACGGTATTGTGACTATCCTCGGAAATATGGAATGTCTTGCTGATCTGTCTGGCGCTGATGGCGATGGGTGTGTTTGTCATGGATCATAGTTTTTCGGCGGCCTTGGATCCCAGCCTGTTCAGCAGGGCCAGACCCAGGAGTAATAAAATAATGGCATAGAGCAGGTCGGCTAGCAGAAGATCGAAGGCCGGGGGACTGTGTTCCATCATTACCCGCCGGGCATTGATGATGATGCCGGCAATAGGGTTGGCGAAGTCGAAGGCGGGCAGGGCTTTTTTGAACACGTCCAGCTTATAAAAGACCGGGGAAAGGAAGAGCAATAAGGATACGAATACGGTCCATATCTGATGGATGTCTTTGGCTACGATGTACAGATTAGACAGTATGAGGGATACTCCGATGGCCAGGATAAAGAGGTTGATAAAAAGAGGGATGATCCAGAAATTCTGCCAGGACAGGCCGTGGGAATCTTTCTCCACGAAGCAGTAGAAGATGAGGAACATGAGGAAATTGAAAAAAAAGCCGATGGAGTTGCTGATGATGGTGGAGAGATAGATCTCCAGCTTGTTCATATTGCTGTATTCGTACAGGTACTTTTTAACGTGCAGGATCTGTACGGTGCCGCTGGTCGACTCCACGAAAAAATTCCATAATATCAGGCCGATGAAGAGGTAGGAGGCAAAGGCAGGGATGCCCTGTTTGAGTATTATCTGGAAGACGGTGTAATAGATCGCGATGTCCATCAACGGCTTGATAAGCGCCCAGAGGAGGCCGAGCTTGTTTTCGTAATACCGGAGCTTGAATTCTATTTTGGCCAGCAGCCAAAGTCTTTCCAATTTGTTGGTGCGTTGTATCCAGTCCTTGACTATACTAGTGATCATGTCAGAGATGCAGTTTATGTTTTATAGATAGGGCTAGCTTTTTCAAGCGGGGGCTCTTTTTTACGACTGTCTTCAAGTGACGGGTGAGTTTTGCATCTCTGTCCTGGACGGTGGTCGGGTGGACGCCGAAAGTAGGGTTGTCGAATTGATACCCGGGGCCGTTGGCATTCAGCAGATGAATGACCTGGGTGGCGAAGCGGGTAAAATAATCTTTGTGTTTGTCGGCTATGTAGCGATTGGAATAGAGCAGCTTCTCCCGGGTGGCTTTGCGGAACATGGAATCTTTCCGCACGCGATAGAAGAAGAGGGGTTCGGGTATGGTGACCCCATTGAATCCGTGTCGCATCATGCTGATGACGCTGTCATAATCTTCCAGGCCATAATCGACCTTTTTATCGTTGAGCCCTCCGGCGAGAAAGGCGGCGCGTTTATATACGAGGCTGCTGCTGTTGAGGGGGTTGTGTACGAGGGTATAGGGAGGTTGCGGGGTAAATGTCGGCCAGAGCTGACGGCTGTCGCCAAAATACTGTGTCCAGGCGCCTACAAAAAAGACATTGTCCTTTTGCTGCAGGATATGGATGGCTTTTTCGTAGTAGGTGGTAGCCACTTTATCGTCGGCGTCGAGGAAGGCGAGGTAGGCGCCGCTGGCCACTTCGGCTCCGTAGTTCCGGGTGCAGGCGAGGCCGTGGTTCTTTTGCCGGATGATGGTCAGCCTCCTGTCCGACGCCAGTTCCTCCAGTATGTGGAGGCTGTTCGTGTCCGTACTGCCGTCATCGATAATGATGATCTCTTTGTGGGGGTAGGTGGTGTTGAAAATGGAGGCGAGACATTCTTTTATATAGTCTCCCATGTTGTAGTAAGGGATGACGATGGAAAGTAGTTGTTCCTGCAACTCCAGGGGCACCGGGCCGGACAGCCCGGGGGACGGGGCGGGCGCCTGACCGTTCAGCGGTTCCTGGTGCACGAAAGGGAAATGCCGGCGGGCTGTGGCGTTCCTGACCACCTCGTGGAGCAGGTCCAGCTTCTGAGGACCGATGGCGGGATAGCTGTATTGTGTATGGATCTTTTTACAGGCATTGGCTCCTATCTGCTGGATCTCTTCGGGGGACAGGGACAGTATCCTGTTCAACCCCCGGGCGAAGGAGGGGGGATCGTTGTGGTCGAAGAGGAAGCCTGTGCGGCCGTCCTCGATGATCTCGGATTGTCCTCCCTGGATAGAGGCCAGTACGATCTTGCCCAGGTTCATCGCTTCCAGTACGACGTAGGGCATGTTGTCGACGATGCTGGGGACGATGACGAGGTGTGCATATTGCAGGGTGTCCTTTATCCAGTCGGGGCTGATGCTGCCTGCGAATTGCAGCAGTCCTTTGGTCTCGTAGTCCTTATATTTTAGCTGCAGCAGCTGTCCCATGGTGAGCTGTTCGGGATGGAAGACGATATCGGTGCCTCCTACGATCTGCAGCGTGTGGGGAAAGCCTTCATCCCAGAGCGCTCTGAAATATTCCAGGAGCTCGAAGCTGCCTTTTTGGGGAGAGAGTTTTCCGTAATAAATTATTTTTCCGGGTATATAGGGTGGCTTCTCTACCACGGGGAGGTCCGTTGCGTAGGGATTCGGAAGCACCCGGACGGGGACATGGGAGATGTCCATGTATTGTTGTATCTCGCGGACCAGGAAAAGAGAGGGCGAGATAAGGAGGTCGGCGGCCCGTATGGCCTGTTTCTCCATTTCACATGTCCAGAAATCAGGGAAGCGGTATACGGGTACCCGGTTGTAGTCCAGGTAGATGAATGCGGGGGAATGAAGGGTGATCAGTATGGGTATGTCCTTTACGAATGGGTATCCGAGATGCTTGTATTGCGTAAGATAATAGGCGATGCCCAGGTAATCCTGGGATTCGATGACGTCCGGGCTGCCATCTTCGAGAATGAGGGTCTTGACGATGTCGGCAAAGGCGTAGCTCAGACGGGCGATATGACCCAGGACGTCCGATAGATGATTCCTGTCTGTGTTGAACCGGACGATCCGTATGCCTTCTTTGACCTGCTCCTTCCTATCCCTGACCGTGTCATCGGAAATAATAACGGTGACCTCGCAGCCCAAAGCCTGCATCATGGAGGCGGTGTGATAGCAGTAGGTGCCGATGCCTCCTCCATAAAAGGGCGGGTATTCCGTTGTCAGTAGCCAATACTTCATGAAACGTGCTTTTTGGTAGAAGATAGATAGCCGTACATCCTGTTTTTGCGACGTCGCAGGGTATCGAGCAGGCTCTTTAGGGATCTTCTGCCTGTCAGTACTTTTATCAGCTGTCCGAACTGTTTGTACCAGCGTGGCAGGGCTTCATATTCCTGCTGGTACCAGTTGAACAGGGTGTCGTAGTCATCCTTGTATTTGTTTCGTATGATGCCGATGGTGGTCTCGGCGTTGTGCAACCTTTCTTCTGTGACCTTGTTCTTATTGTTGAGCTGATCCAGTCTGTTTTGCAGCTGTCTGCGTTGCAGGATCCAGGTTTCGAGCAATGGATGATCGAGCAGCAGCTCATGGCAGTATTGATCGAGCGATTGTTCGAGCGACAGGGTGTCTAAAAAATCCCTCCCGCTGATGAAAAAGAATTCCTCCGGCATGGAATAGGCCTGGAATATAAGACGGTCGGCTCGAACGGGGATCTGGTCCTGGCTGGACAGGATGCGTTCCGTGTCGGGAATGAGGCAGGTGATCGTATGCCAGCCCTGTTGTTCCAGGCTGGTCCTGAATGTGGCGGAGGGAGGGTTGTTAAAGACAAGAAGGGGAGATCCTTCCACACGTATATAATTCCTGCAGCAAAGTAAAAGAATAATGTATTCGATGAGGGAGGGGTGTGGGGAAGAGGATAAAAGGAGGGCAAAGGGTCTGTCACCCGTCATCAGATCGTGCAGCAGGCCGGGGCTGGGAAGGTGCCGTGGATCGAGTTCCAGCACCAGGCCGATATTCCTGTCCCCGGGCAGGAGTGTAAGGTCCAGCCCTGCGGTGCGGACGATCAGCAGACAGGAGTAGGGTCTTGGACGTATCAGGCCCTTTTGTGTAACGTCGATATATTGCTTTCCTTTCATATTCCTTCAATGGTATAACCCTGGTGTTCCGCGATGAAGCAGAAGAGTCTTTCCCAGGTGTGTGTATAAGTGCCGTACTCCAGGTCCATGACATTGCCTTCTTCCAGCCGGGCTCTTGCTTCGAGAGGAGGGTGCCTGGAAAAAAATTCTTCCATTATAGCGCTACGACAGACAAAAATGGTGCCTGCGATGAAATCATACCTTCTGCAGTGCAGGTCGTATTCTTTTATCAGCTCCTGTAGCAGCGTGTCGTTGGTGGTTTCAAAATTTTTTTTACTGTGGTCGAACTCATTCTTTAAAAATCTCCGGGCTCCTACTACCCCTATCCGGCTGTCGTTGTCCAGCTTGTCGAGGACCTTCCGGAGACCCTGGTCACTGAATGGGCTGTACAAGGTATCGGACCAGTAGGATGCGTTGATGGTCTGAGGGCTGACCTTGTCATGGAGCAGTCCGATGTATTTTGTTTTTTGACAGCACCGGAGGTAATAGCAAAGAGCAAGGAGCTTGCCTCCTATGTCCTTCCCCTTGTTGGGGACTTTCAGCCGTATGATGCCGGGGAGGCTGGCGGAGGATAATGTGCGGGAATTGGTCTCGTCTGGTAAAATAGCCCAATTCCCGCCAACTGCTGATGTCTGTCCTTCGGACGAGCACCTTTCAGGTGCTCCTGGAAGGGTCTCATCCAGGACATCGTCGTGACAGGCCGTGAGGATGATCTGGCGGGCCTGACGAAAGGCGCCGCTGCACTTTTTCTCCAGGATCTGCCAGGAGCCCGGATAATAGAGGTGAACAAAAAGTGTGAGTCCGGCCATATCAATACATTTTTATAAGGTCGTGTGTTTTGGGGCTTGTTTCCATCAGGGATTTCCATCTGCGGGCAAACTTTTCCGGCGTCAGGTATTGTTCATAAAGGCCCCGTGCCTTGTTCGATACTTCTGTCAGGGAGCTGTCGCCTTGTACGATGTTGTCAATGATGCCCGCCAGGGTGCGGCAGTCTCCGCTGGAGAAGACAAATCCGTTGTCTTCATGGGTGATCAGTTCAGCAAAACCTGTGTGTCCCGATACTATGCAGGGCTTGCCGAGGCAGAGGGCTTCCACGATGACGACAGGAAAGGGGTCGTCGCGGGAAGGGCAGACAATGACGTCGCTGCGGCGGATGAGGTCGAGGCATTGCTCGTGCGAGGTTTCGCCTATGAGCCGGATGTCGCAGATGTTGTCGAGGACTTTTATATTTTCCTGCAGCTGTTGGCAGAATGCGGGATCATGCGGCCTGCCTGCCAGGCATATTTCCATTTTGCGGAGGGTATCCGGAGACAAACGCTGCAATGCCGCTATCAGCACGTCCTGACCTTTGCGGGGTTCGATGGAGCCGATGATGCTGAAGGTGATCTTCCCGGCCTGGTCCGGCTGTTGGGGGCGGGAAGTGGGGGTAGACCGATCCGGCTGGGGCCGATCCTGCCGGATGTCGGGATAGCCATAATGTATTTTCTTTGGCCGGGGATGATAAGGGCGGATGAATTGCAGGGCGTAGTCGCTGGGGACGATGACCTTTTCGACGAGCGTAAAGGTATCGAGTAAGCCTGGAATATGTTGCATGGACCCTATGAGCGCTGCTTCGTGGATCCACCAAACGGTGTCGACCAGCGGGCTTATCTGCCGGACTACGGGCCAGGTGATGATGGTATTGCAGATGATGTGGTCGAAGTTCCGGGCGAAGCGGGTGAAGCTTTCGTGCTGGCGAAGCAGGAGGGTGTCGATGATGACGGGGGCGCCTGCCGAGAGGAACATGTCTCTGGCGGGGCCGTCCTGTTCGCAGATGATGGTGACGAAAGAGCCTTCGTGTATCAGCTGTCTACACAGCTGGAGGAGCATGATGGGGGCGCCGCTGAGGGAAAGGTCGTGGCTGACGAGGAGAACGTCGGAGCCGGAGGGTGTGGGGCCCTGGCCGGGACCTTGGCTGACCGGGAGGCTTTGGTTGGCAGGGAGACTATGGCTGACCGTGAGGCCCTGACCGAGACCTTGGCTGACCATGAGGCTTTGGCTGACTATGAGGCCCTGGCCGAGACCTTGACTGACCGGGAGACTTTGGCTGACTGTGAGGCCCTGGCCGACCAGGGGCGAGGGCTGCGGGGGTGCGTACAGGCGGTAGGGTTCGGGGGAGTCGTGATAGAGGTGGTTCCGCATGGAGGAGGTGAAATACGGATCGTTGGCCAGACGGTTAGGCCAGCGGCGTAGCAGGTAAATGTCCGCCTTGTCTTTGGCGCGGTGCATGCGATCGTGTTCACGGAGGGACAGGTGGCCGATGTGGCGGAGGGTGGCGTAGGGTGTATAGACGCAACGCAGACCTGCGTCCAGCAATCTGAAGGAGAGGTCTACATCGGAGTGGGAGCTGGGTGTGTTCATAGGGTCGAACCCGCCGATGTTCTCGAAGACCTCTTTTTTTATTGCGAGACAGGCGCCGGAGAGGATGGAGACATTGCGAACCGATTGCGGGAAATTGATATAGGCCGTGGAGTCTTTCGGGTACCCATGGAAGGTAGTTCCTGTGAGGCCTCTGACCCCGGTGGCCATTCCCGCGTACTGGATGCTGTCGTCCTCATAGACCAGTCGGGGTGATACGCCTCCTACTCCCGGCATAGTGAGATATTCGATGGTGTTCTCTAACCAATCGTCTTCCAGCGGCCTGACATCGTCGTTATAAAAAATAAGTATCTCGCCTGAGGCGGCGGTAGCGCCGGTATTGCACTTGTCGGAAAAATTATAGGGCTTATCGTAGGCCACATATTTTGGCGCGCGATGAGCCAATCGTCCGGGCGAGGGGGATGGCAGTGGCGGAGGGGCGGCAATGATCCGGGAGTTGGTTACTACTACGACCTCGATATGTGGATAGACCGTGTGGACGTATATAGCGTGCAGGGTATCCTTCAGGTGGTCCCATGTGTCGGTGGGGATGATGATGGATACGAGGGGCTGATGATCCAGCTGGATCTTTACCCTGTTGGCGGCAGGCAGGGCGGAGACCACGGCCGGGATGCCTCTTCTTTTCATGGCGTCTTCCAGCGCTGCCAGGTTGGAGATGCGGGCTTGTGGCTTTTCTCCCCGGGAGGAGGAGCCGGCTGTCATGCGCCAGTGATACAGGATCTTTTCGACATGGCGGATGCGGGTGGTCTTTTCAACGGCCCGTAGCATCAGGTCATAATCCTGGGAAAGGTCATATGGCGTGCGGAAGAGTCCCACCTTATTCAACAGAAAATTCTTTTTATAGAGGGTGAGGTGACCGGGGTACATCATGTTCAATAATAGTTCGGGACTATAGTCGGGCTTGAAGAAGGGGTCGCTGAGATGACCTTCTTCGTCGACCTTGCATTCATCGGTGTACATGATGTCGGCGTCACCGTGGTGATGGAGGTTTTGCACGATCTCAAAAAGCGCGTCGGGTGTGACCTCGTCGTCGTGATCCATGAGGGCGATGAACTCGCCGTCCGCCAGGGCGATGGCGGCATTGGACGCCTGTGAGATGCCCACGTTGTTATTCAGATGGGTGACCTTGATCCTGCTGTCTTCTTCCAGGCGGCGGAGCAGCTGCAGGGTGCCGCTGTGGGTGGACCCGTCGTCTGCGATGCAGATCTCCCAGTTCGTATACCACTGGCTCCGGATGCTGTCGACGGCTTTTTCCAGCCAGCGGGGAGGAGTATTGTATACGGGCATGATGAAGGATATTTTGGGCGTCCATGTAAAGGCGCGGATCGTTGCGGCGACTTTTTCAGGATCCTCGTTGTGTGACGGGGATGGTGGCAGGGTGGCGGATGTAAAGGGAATGGGAGCGGGGCGCATCATCAGTGGGATAAGCGCCTTTCTGGGATGCAGTAGTCCGGACAGACCTTTTGCGGTGATGGCATGTAAGACCCGGGTGGCGGTTTTGCGAAATCCTTTTTCCTGTATGGATGCCAGCAGGCTGGCGGTAAGATATTTTCCCTCGTTCTGTGCTTTGGCGAGCCGGTGCTGGAGGATGACGCCGGGGAGGCTGCGTTGTTCATAGGTGCGCTGGTACCAATCCACATGCTGCCGGAGCATGGCCACCTGCGTTTGAAACTCTTGCCGAAGCTGGGACATCTGCTGTTCCAGGCGCATGCGGTGGAGGGCTTTTTCCTGCGCGAGCTGATCGAGGGCGGAGCGAGTCTCGTCGCGACTGGTCTGGCATTGCCGTATGGCGTTGTCGTATAGTATCTTCCAATTTTTCTGGAATGGGATGTCTCCGTGACCGAATGGCTGGCCGGGGCGGAGCGGGATCTTTCCGAAGTAATGTTCTTCCAGCCGGATGCATTCTTCCAGATGGCCGTCGTCGAAGGGCAGGATGTTGTTGACGAGCGTTCTGGCAAGGGGAATGATGCCGGTGGGGACGGGAGCGGTGCCGGCCGGGTCGGCATACAGGCT
>DASZWE010000370.1:0-5818 GCA_035546735.1 Puia sp. | reverse complement strand
ATAGGCCAGAAAGACTTGCCAGGAGTTTTATTTTCCATCTTTTTTACGGGATGATTCTTTCACCAATCGCACGATCAGCGCTATAATTACCAGCAAAGGTAACGACATGGAAAATATCGGAAAAGAAACCTTCAGTCCTTTATCGGCTTTTATTCCCAGGTACACAGCAACCCCTACGGAGGCCAATACCTCCGATGACAGTCCTGCATAACGTATCAGCTCGCGGCGATTGTTGATCTTCCGGTCTTTATCCTGTTTATTCTCAGGATCAGCCGGCGGCGATGGTTGCATGCTTTATGTCCTTACTGATTTCCGGGGTAGACCTTCCGGCAACAGTCGCTGTTTCCTTACCTGCCGCCTGAGGAGCCATATGACATTCCCCATTGAAATTGGCAGTAGGCTCGATCTGCAGCTTGGCAGCCTGGATATTCCCGTTGACGCTACAGCCGCCTTTCAATTGAAGCAGGTCCTTTACCTTGATAGTACCAGTCACCTTGCCCATGATGTCGGCCTGTCCACCGATGACGTCACCCTGGACGACTCCGTTGGCGCCAATGACAACTTTCGCGGAGCAGTTGATATTACCCACCAGGTTCCCATCGATGCGCAGGTCCCCATTGCTGGTAATGTCTCCTTTCATAGAAGTTCCGGCCCCAATGAGGCTGGTGCTGGTGCCTGCAGAAGAATTGGTTCCTACGAGGTCATCTGTTTTGGATTTTCCATTGAACATAGTATCAGATTTTAGATTTATTCGTTTCACAACGTCTTTTCAAAAGGTACTCATGAACGGACCAGGCCTCGTTTTAGTCGTTTCAAAGATTTTTGGTCGTCAATCGCTGATCTTTTCCGGCTTCGGGATATTCAAGGTCGTCGTATCCAGCTTCATGGCCGTATTGCCCTGCAAAACATTCCGGATACTCTCCAGATACTGATCCTTATACCGGACTTCCTGCTCTAACGAATCGGTGCGTATTTTTAGTTCACGCAAGTCCTTGGTATTGTTCATATCCCCATAACCCGGTATATATAGTTTCAACGGGGTAAATACGATCAATGCCACCGTCAGCCCTGTCAACAATACAAAAATCGTGCAGAGTCCTGCATATACACTGAGCCGGGACAATTTAAATGTAACCACTTCCTCGTACGTGTCATCATTCATGACTACCAGGCGGTAACGATTTTGCAGGCGCTTGAACGTTGAATTGGCATCGAATTTGGCCATAGAGACTGATTGCGGTTACAAGATACAAAATTGGACCACAGGTCCAATGCCCGAAGGGCCATAATAAGAGTCTTTGCAGTGTCCGGACCGCAAGGTCCGGTAATCAGTGGCCTAACGAATTTCTTTACAATTGATTGTACCTCTTAGGCAATAAATTCATAGGAAATCAGTTATTGAGGTTTTAAGCGTAGCTTTCGGCCAGGAACTCCTGAAGGGAGTTCGTCCAGGACCAAAAGGTCCCGACCGGGGAGGAGCGAGTGCTCGGAGCTCGGACGAAGGCCTCAGACATTAGCGGTTTGCAGGAATTGGCTACTTTTTTCCAAGAGCCCAATTCCTGACATAAATAACGTTGGGTTCGTGACTTATAGTAAAATTCTGCTATTTGCCGTTTTTTCCATGTTGTCCCTGTCTATCTTTGGACAGCAAGGGGTAGCCTATGACCTTAAAAAACCCGCCAAATTCGAGAACAGGACCCTCGCCTCCGAAAAGTCCGGCGAAAACCCCAAAAAAATAAAAAAGGTCCGCCGCTTTATACAGAACACAGTCACCCATTACAACTACTATTTCAACGCCAACGAAAAGCTCAACATGGTCCTCATGCGGGCCAAGGTCCAGCAAAAAGATGACTACACTACCCTCCTCCCCTTCTATAACTATACCCTCGACGCCACTGCCGCTCAAAAACGAGAGCTCGACTCGGTGATCTATAAATGCACCATGGGCATCCTTATACACGACACCCGCAGCGACTGGGTCGACAATCTCTACATGCTCATAGGCAAAAGCTACTATTATAGAAAAGACTTCGACTCTGCCTATATCACTTTTCAGTTCCTTCAATTCGCATTCGCCCCCAAGGAAGAGGACGGTTACGACAAACCCATCGGCAGTAACTATAATGCCGACCAGGGCGGAAATGCCAACATCGTCTCCACCGTCGAAAAAAGGAATATCCTTCAAAAGACTTTTTCCCTTCCCCCCAGCCGTAACGAAGCGCTCCTGTGGAAGGTAAAGACCTATCTGGCAAAGGACCAGTACGCAGAAGCCACCAGCCTTATCGAAGTGCTGAAACACGACCCG
Organism: Puia sp.; assembly: GCA_035546735.1. Taxonomy (GTDB): domain Bacteria; phylum Bacteroidota; class Bacteroidia; order Chitinophagales; family Chitinophagaceae; genus Puia. The sequence continues at coordinate 3,513 of DASZWE010000370.1, read as the reverse complement.
CAGTTCCCCGCCCGTCTGGGCCCGGGACTGGCAGAAATGCAGGCCCTCTCCTTCTATAAACAGAATATTTATGACAGCGCGGCCTTCTACCTTGAAAAAGCGCTCCCCGTAGCCGCCAACAATGAAGAGACAGCCCGCTGGGAATACCTCATCGCACAGCTCTACGAAAGGACGGGCCGCAGCTATGACGCCAGGACCTTTTACGAACGTACGATACGCCATACCTACAACCCCGTCCTGGAGATATACGCCCGCCTGAACGCCATCCGCCAGAACAAGGAAGGAGGCGAAGATTTCATACAGCAAAATATCAATGCGCTGGTAAAAATGGCGCATAAGGACAGGTATGAATCCTACCGGGACATTATCTATTATACGGCCGCGCAAATGGAGCTGGAAAGGAATAACAGACCCGGCGCCGAAACATTCCTGCGCCAATGTATAAAAGCCGTCGCCGAAATGGGAGGCACCCAGCGCAACAAGGCCTATCTGCTTCTCGGGGATCTCTCCTTCGAAGACAAAAAATACAGGGACGCCAAAAACGACTACGACAGCCTTAATATGAACGATCGTCCGTCATTGGGGGACATCAGCTGGCTCCCCGATCGTAAGGCAGCCCTGGCCATCATCGTGTCGCAATTGCAGATCATCGACAGACAGGATAGCCTCCTGCGCATCGCTGCCATGCCCGTCGACCAGCGGGACGCCTATATTAAGAAGCTGGTACGGACCCTCCGCAAACGCTCCGGCCTCCGCGATGAAGGCGATAGCCTCTCCGCCGCCAATGGCTTCCAGAATAACGCCCAGGTCACCGACCTCTTTAGCAATACCTCGGGCAATGCCGAATGGTATTTTAACAACGCTTCCCTGCGCTCAAAAGGCTACAACGACTTCAAAACAAAATGGGGCAACAGGCAAAATGTCGACAACTGGCAGCTGGCCTCCGCCGCAAAGAGCCAGGTGCCCAAGCCCGGAGAAAGAGGCGCCCCCGGTATGCTGACGGAAATAGATGCCAAAAATGCCGCTGCCTCCAATGCCCCCGTCACCTTCAAATCCCTTATGGACAACCTTCCGCTGACGCCGGAAAAACTGAAGAAGCTCAACGACTCCATAGAACGCGCTACCTATATGCTGGGCAAGACCTACCAGGAAAGTATAGCCGACTACCCATCCGCCATCACCACGGATGAGAGTTTGCTGGAAAAATTCCCCTCCTCCTTCTTCCGGGCGGAGACGCTCTTCAACCTGTACTACTGCTATAAAAAGGTCGGTGATGAAGCCAACGCGGCAAGGATCCTGGCCCTGCTGAAAAAAGATTATCCTGCCAGCCACGCCACAGCCATGGCGGAGAACCCGGACTCCACCGCACAGGCCGACGGCAGCCTCAAGGTCAATGCCACCCATCAGTATGAGAAGATATACAACTCTTTCATAGAAGGCCGGTTTGAAGAAGCGCTGGCGGATAAAAAGGTAGCCGATAGCCTCTATGGCGACAAATACTGGACGCCTCAGCTGCTTTACATCGAGGCGGTATACCATATACGTAACAGGGAGGACGGACAAGCCATCGCCATACTCTCGAAGATCCCGTCGAAATATCCCAAGACGCCCATGGCAGCCAAGGCCACGACCCTGATCGATGTGCTCAAGCGCCGGCGTGAGATAGAGGACTATCTTACCAGGCTGGAGGTCAAAAGAGCTTCCGACGAGGATACAGTATCCACCGTGCTGATGCCAGGCAAGGTCTCGGCGCCCACCGCCCCCCGCCTGGTGCGGGATGACTCCCGGCTGTTGATAAAAGAAGATACCTCCACGCTGGCCAGGGCCAATGTCCATGCGCCGGGCGCGGTCCAGACGGCAAAACCCGGTGCGCCTGCCATTGCAGGCAAGGACAAGCTGACAGTGGACACTGCCAGCATGAACAGGGCTACCATGGACGCAGCCCAGCTGGCCAAACTGCAAAAACAGATGGACTCCCTCCGGCAGGCCATGGCCCGGGCGGCACAGGACTCCATCCAAACCGCCCTCCTGCGTCACAAAGCTGACTCCATCCAGGAAAGGGTGGCTAAATTAAGGGCCGACTCGGCCGTCGTAGCAGCCAAAGTAAAGAGCAGCAATTCAACCTTTACCTATACTCCGGACAAACCACATGCGGTCATCATCGTCCTGGATAAGGTCGACCCCGTATATGTGACGGAAACCCGTAATGCCTTCAATCGCTGGAACCTGGAAAACTTCTATAACCAGTCCCTTACCATCGATAACTCCGCCCTCAATGACTCCCTTAAGCTGGTGGTCATCAATAGCTTTGAAAACGGCGCTGCTGCCCTCGATTACCTCCGGAAAGCCAAAGCCGCAGCACCCGGGGAAGTTGTACCCTGGCTCCCGGCGGGCAAATACACTTTCCTGATCATTTCGGCGCCCAATCTGCAGCTGCTGCTGTCGAATAAGGACATGCCAGGATATAGGAAGTTCCTAACAACAGCTTATCCGCAACTAACGAACTAACAGTTCGTTGTCCAGGACCGAAGGTCCCGACCGAGGTACCCGAGGAAGACCGTGTCGAAGCAGGTCTGACGAAGGGTATGGGTGAAGCCCGAGGAAGGGTCCAACAGTGTTGGAACCGACGAAGGATACGAGCGAAGCTCTCGTGTCGAAGCAGGTCCGACGAAGGCCTACAAACATTAGATCTTTCCGGAAAACGGGGCATATTTCCGGACACCCGTTTTCCGGACATTAAGTTTTAAATTTGAAACTTTGGAACGGAATGTGCACTAGCCGATAAGGGTACATACTAATTACAACTACTCATCATATGTCTAAAATGGTTCGCATTTTCTGGAAAGTCTTTTTCTATGGATTGGCTGCCTTCATTCTTTTCCTCGTATTGATCAACCTGGGTGCCTTTGGTTCCCTGCCTTCCTTAAAGGAGCTTGAAAATCCATCCATTACCCTTGCCACGGAAGTCTATGCGGAGGATGGCACCGCCATGGGCAAATATTATAAGGACAAAGGCAACCGCAGCAATGTGGAATTCAGGGACATTTCTCCCAATGTGGTCAATGCCCTGGTAGCCACCGAGGACGAGCGGTTCTATGACCACTCCGGGATAGACGGATTCTCCGTTATGCGAGCCATCGTAAAGCTCGGCAAGGACGGCGGCGGCAGCACGATCACCCAGCAGCTGGCCAAGAACCTCCTGGAACAGGGATCAAAGAACTTCGTACGCAGGTTCATCGAAAAGCTGAAGGAATGGATCATCGCCATCAAGCTTGAGCGCAATTTCACCAAGCAGGAGATCCTCGCGCTGTATCTGAACGAAGTCCCTTTCGGAGACAATGTCTACGGCATCCGCAACGCCTCCCGCACTTTCTTTAATAAGGAACCCGACCGCCTCAACGTGGATGAAGCCGCCGTACTCATCGGCATGCTCAAAGGCAATACCCTTTATAATCCCCGCAGGAATATCAAAGCCGCATATGACAGACGCAACACCGTCATCAACCAGATGGT
>DASZWE010000369.1:0-10017 GCA_035546735.1 Puia sp. | reverse complement strand
ATAGCATTAAATTTGCCGGAGAATAGGGCCGAGCCATTCATAAACAAATATATACGAAGACATTATGTTAGGTATCATATCCAAAATATTCGGTGGGAACAAGTCGGAAAAGGACATCCGTAATATCCAGCCGCTGGTAACCCAGATCAATCAGCATTTTGCGGCCTACCAGTCCCTCACCAACGACCAGCTGCGAGCCAAGACGGCAGAATTCCGGGAGCGTATCCGGGAACATTTAAGCAATATTGACGGAGAAATAGCAGAACTGAACACCAAAGCCGAAGAGCTGCCTTTTAGTGACATCAGCGGCAAGGACGCCATCTACCAGCAGGTAGACCAGCTGAAAAAGGATAGGGATGAGCAGATCGAAGAAGTGCTGGAAACCCTCCTTCCCGAAGCTTTTGCCGTGGTAAAAGAGACGGCCCGCCGCTTCACCCAGAACGCGGAGCTCGTATCCACAGCCACCGAGCTGGATCGCACCCTCAGCATCAAAAAGGAAAATGTCCGCATCGAAGGCGATAATTCCATTTATAAAAATACCTGGATGGCGGCAGGCAGCCCCATCACCTGGAACATGATTCATTACGACGTACAGCTCATCGGCGGTACAGTACTGCACCAGGGTAAGATCGCGGAAATGGCGACAGGTGAAGGTAAGACCCTGGTATCCACCCTTCCCGCCTACCTGAACGCACTGTCCGGCGAAGGCGTACATATAGTGACGGTGAACGATTACCTGGCTCGACGCGACTCGGAATGGAATGGCCCTATCTTCGAATGGCTGGGTCTCACAGTGGATTGCATCGACAAACACGAACCCAATAGCGAATCCCGCCGGAAAGCATATTTAGCCGACATCACCTACGGCACCAACAACGAGTTTGGCTTCGACTACCTCCGTGACAACATGGTGCACTCACCGGAAGAAATGGTACAGCGCAAGCACCATTATGCCATGGTGGATGAAGTGGACAGCGTATTGATCGACGATGCACGTACCCCCCTGATCATCTCCGGTCCCGTACCAAAAGGCGACGACCAGCAATACCATATACTGAAAGGACGGGTTGAAAAGCTGTTCGAGATACAAAGGAAGGTCACCAACCAGTTCCTCATCGAGGCAAAGAAAAAGATAGCGGAAGGCAATGACGACGCCAAGGACGGCGGTCTGGCCCTGTTCCGCGCCCACCGCGGCCTGCCCAAGTCGGGAGCCCTGATCAAATTCCTCAGCGAACCCGGCATCAAGGTCAAGCTGCAGAAAACAGAGAACTACTACCTGGCGGATCAGCAGAAAGAAATGCCAAAAGTAGACGCCGAGCTCTATTTCAGCATCGACGAGAAAAATAATTCGGTCGACCTCACCGATAAAGGCATCCAGATGATCACCCGCGAAGGGGAAGATCCTGATTTCTTCATCCTCCCCGACATTGCCGTCAAGTTGGCAGACATCGAAAAAAGCGACGTCGGCAACGAAGAGAAGCTTCAGCTGAAAGAAGCCCTCCTGAACGAATATTCTATCAAGGCGGATCGTATACATACCGTCCAGCAATTGCTGAAAGCATATACCTTATTCGACAGGGACGTGGAATATGTCGTGCTGGACGGTCAGGTAAAGATCGTGGACGAACAGACGGGTCGTATCCTGGATGGCAGGCGTTACAGCGACGGTCTCCACCAGGCCATCGAAGCAAAGGAGAACGTAAAGATCGAGGCGGCTACCCAGACATACGCTACCGTCACCCTGCAAAACTACTTCCGTATGTATCACAAGCTGGCCGGTATGACCGGTACAGCCGAAACGGAAGCCGCCGAATTCTGGGATATCTACAAACTGGATGTCGTAACCATCCCCACCAACGTCCCTGCCATCCGTAAGGACCACCAGGACCTCGTTTTCAAGACCAAGCGGGAAAAATACAAGGCGGTCATCGAAGAGATCGAAAAGCTCCGTGCCGCGGGACGCCCCTCCCTGGTAGGTACTACCAACGTGGAAGTGAGCGAGCTGCTGGGCAAGATGCTGCAGGCAAAAAAGATCCCCCACAACGTACTCAACGCCAAACAGCACGCCCGTGAAGCGCAGATCGTTGCCGAAGCAGGCCTGGCCGGCGCAGTGACCATCGCTACGAACATGGCGGGTCGTGGTACGGATATCAAGCTGGGACCCGGCGTGAAAGAAGCCGGCGGCCTGGCCATCATCGGTACGGAACGGCATGAGAGCCGGCGCGTAGACCGTCAGTTGCGTGGTCGTTCCGCACGTCAGGGCGACCCCGGTACCTCACAGTTCTACGTTTCCCTGGAAGATGACCTGATGCGTATGTTCGGCAGCGACCGGATCGCCTCGCTCATGGATAAGATGGGCTATAAGGAAGGCGAGGTCATCCAGCACAGCATGGTGACCAAGAGCATCGAACGGGCCCAGAAAAAAGTGGAAGAGAACAACTTCGGCATCCGCAAACGCCTGCTGGAATATGACGACGTTATGAACAAGCAGCGTAATGTGGTATATAAAAAGCGTAATCACGCTCTCTTCGGGGACAGACTGGCGCTCGATCTGGACAATGCCTTCTACATCGTGGCGGAAGGATTGATCAGCTCATTCAAGGAAGGAGATGATTATGAAGGATTCAAGCTGTCCACCATCGTCAACTTCGGCATCGATACGCACATCGGACAAGACGAGTTCCTGAAAGGGGACGCAGCCGCGCTGGCGGAAAAATTATACCAGGAGGCTACGGACAGCTACGAGCATAAGGTGAAGGAGATTTGCAAACAGGCGATACCCGCCTTCCAGAATATACGCGCTACCCAGGGCAGCCAGATAAAAAATGTGGTCGTGCCATTCACCGACGGGAAAAAACGCACCAACGTGCATGTCAGCCTGGACAAGACCATCAGCACAGAAGGACGTGAGCTGGTGAGCGCAGTGGAAAGGCAGATCACCTTGTCCATCATCGACGAGGCCTGGAAAGAGCACCTCCGCGGCATGGACGACCTGAAACAAAGCGTACAGACGGCCTACCTGGAACAAAAGGACCCGCTGGTGATCTATAAGGTGGAGGCTTTCGAGCTCTTCCGCCTGATGGACAGCGAAGTAAACAAGGACATCGTCAGCTTCCTCTGTCACAGCGGCATCGCCAACACCAGCCGCCAGAACACCGAATACATACGCGAAGGAAGGGAACCGCAAAGGACGGATATGAGCAAGCTGCGGGTACGCAAGGACGAGCTGGCCGGCAGCCCCAACTCCAACAACGGCGGACCGGGCGGCCCGATGATGCACAACGGCGCCCCACAAGAGGGCGGCCCGGATTATTACGAGCCCACCGGCCCCGTAAAACAGGAACCCGTCAAGGTCGGACCCAAGATCGGCCGCAACGATCCCTGTCCCTGCGGCAGCGGCAAGAAGTTCAAGAACTGCCACGGGAAGGATGCTGCATAGCAAATAACGTTCATATGAATTAAAAAAGCATTAAAAGCTGCCAGCTGGCAGCTTTTTTTATTTACTTTCATCTACCCATATCCCCTGTAATTTCCTCTCGTCGATACGTCCCGCCAAACATTTACCCCAAACCGGCTACTATTATGTATAGAATTCTACTCGCAACAGCAGTCCTGATATCGATTGCCCAAACAACATCGGCACAGGCGCCCGTCTTTACGCATCCTATTCAAAGTGTGTCTGTCTGCGCTGGCGCAGGCCTTACAGAATTCAAGGCCGAATATACCCCCTATCCGGCCACCGTCGTCTGGCAGGTGTCGACAGACAACGGATCCACCTGGCAGGATGTATCTCCCAGCTCGCTCTATACTTCCGTTGCACCCGTTACCTGATTATTACAAATCCGCCTGCATCGATGACGCACTACCAGTATCGCGCCATTGTCTCCAATAGCAGCGGAACAGCAACAAGCAACCCCGGTGTCTTATATGTACACACCGGCGCCCGTAATACACCGGTATTCGACAATCCTCCGACGGATGTGTGTTTGGGAAATACACAGGAATATCACCTCACCGGTGGTTTGGAAGAAGACAGCATTGCATGGTCGGTGGATGGTTATAGCGTTTATAATGACGTTGGGTTCAATGACTCTTCCAACAGACTGAACATTTTTACAAATGCATCGACATCCACCGTACATGTCTATGCCTACAATTCATGCAGTGGCTCATTTGCAAACTGGACGGTAAATGTCCATTCCTTACCATTAACATTACCCGCGACGGGCGGCGGTACGACATGCGTTTATATGGAGGTGGAGCAATCCTATTCACATAATATTTTTTCCGACGCAACCTGCACCCCTGTTTGCTCCATCAGGTCTAACGGCTCTTTGCCAACCTCCGTATCACCCAGTTCCACGGCACCGGAACGACCCCCGGCACCTACACAGGCACCACCGGCGAGATCGACCCGGACGACAACAACATCGTCTGGAACAGCACCGCCTCCCGCTGGGAAGTCACCTTCGACGTCACCGGCTTCAGCGGCTTCTTCGTCTCCACCGGCTCGCTTATACCCCTGCCCCTCTCCCTGACAGCCTTCACCGGTCAGACAACCAGCAACGGCAACCTCCTCCAATGGACCACCGGCCAGGAACAAAATACCGCCTGGTTCGATCTGCAACGCAGCGCACCCGCCGCCGGCAGCTTCTACAGCATAACAAAAATCGCCGCGGCCGGCAACAGCCACCTGCCCCTCCATTATCAATACCTCGACGGCGCAGACGGCGCCGCCTCCTACAGGTTAAGAATGGTAGACCTCGACGGCGCCGCCACGTATAGCAAGATCATAACCCTGGGAGATCCCGGCAACACCTATGCCTATAGCCTAAAAGCCTCGCCCTCCACCTACATCGTCACCGCACCGGCATCCGGCAGCGCCATCCTGCTCATCTCCGACATCAGCGGCCGCCAGCTGTATCAACAACGGGTTGCACTCACAAAAGGTATCAATACATTCCCCGCCAGCGTCCTGCCTGCAGGCAGCTACCTGCTGACACTACTGGCAGACAAACAACGTTGTACCACCAAATTTGTAAGATACTAGGAAAGGGATAACTATTTTTTACAGGATTCAATCATCCACCACAATGATTGAATCCTTTCTATTTTTCATAGCCATACATTAAAGGTCATCAACAGGCTGGCTTCGGCCAATCCCCCACTCGTCCTTTTTTTTCACCGCAAAGGACATGGTTCATTAATTTCACCACTCCTTCCCCGAACCGCCGATGGCAGTCCGAAGGACGGACATATTAAAACCACCACACATGCTCGTGAGAAAAAAAACACTGATGGCACTGGTATTGAGTTTCTCCTTTACCCTGGCCATAGCCCAACGACCTGCGACACCCCCTGCTACCCCTGGCGCAAACCCCGCAGCAGGTGCACACCCGGCCGCCGCCAGGCAGGAACCAAAGCCTTATAAGGACGTCATCACCGACAAGGCAATAAGCCACACCGGTCTGTTCACCGTACATCGCATCGAGGACAAATGGTATTTCGAGATACCCGACTCCATCCTGGGCCGCGACATCCTCGTCAGCACCCGGTATAGTAAAACAGCTGCCGGCGGCAACAGCTATGGCGGCGAGCAGGTGAACCTGCAGACCATCCACTGGGAGAAAGGCCCCTCCCATAACCTGTTTCTGCGGGTACTGACCATCGTGAACGTAGCGACCGACTCCACTCAGCCTATCGCCACCGCGGTCAGCAATTCCAATATGAACCCCATCGCAGCCGCCTTTGACATAAAAGCCTATGGCAAAGGCTCGGACTCCTCCGGCACATCGGTCATCGACGTGACGGATTTCTTCAAGGGCGACAACCAGGCAGTAAGCCTGAACCCTGGCACCAAAAGGAGATATAACCTCAGCGGCATCTCTGCTGACAGAAGCTACATCGAAAGCATCCATACCTATCCCATCAACACAGAGGTCAGGACGGTAAAGACATTCGCCTCCAACCCCACACCGGGTGGCGCAGGCCCCTCGCCGGTCACGACGCTGCCCGCCGCGGAAGTAACGGGAGCGGTCACGCTGGAATTGAACAACTCCTTTATCCTTCTGCCCAAAACACCCATGCGCAAACGGCTTTTCGATGCCCGCGTAGGCTATTTTGCCAGCCAGTACACCCTATACGGCGACGATCAGCAGCGCGTGGAAACGTCCACCTTCATCCATCGCTGGCGGCTGGAACCAAAGGACGAAGACATCGAAAAATGGAAAAGAGGGGAGCTGGTGGAACCCAAAAAACAGATCGTATATTATATCGACCCCGCAACCCCCAAAAAATGGCGCCCCTACCTGATCGCAGGGATCAACGACTGGCAGGCAGCCTTTGAAAAGGCGGGCTTCAAGAATGCCATCGTCGGCAAGGAATGGCCGGAGAATGACAAAACAATGAGCCTGGAAGACGCCCGTTTTTCCGTGGTCCGCTATTTCGCCTCGGATATAGAAAATGCCTACGGACCGAATGTAGCCGACCCCCGCAGCGGAGAGATCCTGGAAAGTCACATCGGCTGGTATCATAATGTAATGAAGCTCGTACACGACTGGTACTTTATCCAGGCAGCCAATTCCGACCCGCGGGCCAGGAAGATGAAGTTCGACGACGCCCTGATGGGAGACCTCATCCGCTTCGTCTCCTCCCACGAAGTAGGACATACATTAGGCCTTCGCCACAATATGGGCAGCAGCAGCAAGACGCCCGTAGAGCTCCTGCGCAACAAGGCATGGGTGGAAGCCAATGGCCATACAGCCAGCATTATGGACTATGCCCGGTTCAATTATGTAGCGCAGCCGGAAGATAACGTCGGCCCCCGTGGGCTCTATCCCCGCATCGGCGACTATGACAAATGGGCCATCCTCTGGGGCTATAAAGGCATAGACGGCACAAAGGACGAAGAAGAAGATAAAAGGATCCTGAACAACTGGGTCATCGACAGCCTGAGATCCAATCCCCGCTTGTGGTTTGGCGGCGAAGGCTTCAACTTCGACCCGCGCGCACAGACGGAAGACCTGGGTGATAACAGCATGAAGGCCGGCGAATATGGTATCAAGAACCTGAAGCGTATCCTGCCCAACCTTCCAGAATGGACAAAGGAAGAAGCCGACCAGTATGACAACCTGGAAGAGATGTATACCCAGCTGGTAGGCCAGTTCAGCCGCTACATGGGCCATGTGGTCAAGAATGTAGGAGGCATCTATGAGACCTTCAAGAGCATCGAACAGCCGGGCGACGTATACGAGCCCACGCCCAAAGCCACCCAAAAGGAGGCCATGGAATTCCTCAGCAAACAATTGTTCACCACCCCGACCTGGCTGTTGAATAAAGACATTCTGAACAAGTTCAGCAATCCCGCCGCCACAGAGGCCGTGGGTAACGTACAGGCCAACGTCTTGAACAGCCTCTTATCAGGAGGAAGACTTTTCCGGATGTCGGTATGCACGGGACGCTATGGCGCCGCCAATGTATACGGTCCCGATGAGATGCTGGCCGATGCCAAAAAAGCCGTTTGGTCCGAGCTGAAGACAGGAGCGCCCATCGATATCTATCGCCGGGCGCTGCAAAAGACCTATGTAGAGGCGTTGATCAACCTGGTCAATCCGCCTCCCCCCACCCCCGTACCGGCCAATATACCCAGACAGTTCGCCGCCCTGTTCGTAGGCAATATCAAAAACACGGACGTTCCCTCCATCGCCAGGGCGCAGATGAACGAACTCCGGACAGAGATACTGGCCGCCATCCCCCGGACAACAGACAAACTGACCAAATATCATCTGCAGGACGTAGCAGAAAGGATCAAACAAGCATTGAATCCCAACAAATAGCAGCTTTTCACTGTCAACATAGAGAAGCACAAGTGGCCTGGTCCGTAACTGGATCAGGCTTTTTTCGCCCGCTGACCAAACGCACCGGCCCCTAAGGTCTAATCTTCCTTGAAAGTGGAATTCGTAAATGCATCCATCATCACCTTTTTATCCTCTTCGTTGTTGTAATTGATGGTCAGGGAAAAATCTTTTTTGTTGATCAGCCTGGAATACAACAGCTGCTGCAGAATGACCTTGCCGCCGCCGTCATAAACCTTGGCATGGAACATATGAAATTGACGCCCTTGGATCATTTCCAGGCCGGAAGAAGTGTCGCACCGGATGCCCTGCGAAACATAGGCATCGTAGATCATCTTATTGATGGCAGCGCAACTATCGTCAAATGCGCCGGCGCTGTCGCTTAAAAATGGCTCCGACGTAGACATCAGCGAGTTGAATTTGTCTTTCCGGAAGCTGATAAGATGTTTTTCCCCACTCTTATCGACACCCGCATAGTCGTGTCTGTTCCCATCCAGCTTGATCTTCCTTTCATCGGCTTCCGTTTGATCGAGGCTCACAACAGCCCAGCCCTTTGGAATAGCAATGGTCCAGCCAATATCCTGGCTGACATAGGCATCTCCTTTCACCGTCCCCTCATCGACCTGCTTATTGGGGCCCAAATGCTTGTCCTTTTGTTTACAGGAGAAAAGCAGCATGACTGCCAGCAGGAAAGAAGGTATCCTTTTCATAAAAAAAGCTCCGGCGCGGGATAAACGCCGGAGCTAAAGATAAAACAAAAATTGACAGTGCTTCCTACGGCGCTGGTGTTAAACCATACTTGTACATATAGCGATGATATAGCTGTGTCTGCTTGTTGTCCAGGCTCACTTCACGACCTTGTATAAAGCAATGTTCGATAAGACTGGTCCGCATATCCAGGATATCTCCCCCGCTGATGACGATATTGGCATCCTTTCCTGCCTCCAGCGAGCCGGTGCGGTCATCTATACCCAGTATCCGGGCGCTGTTCAGCGTGATGGCCTGTAACGCCTGCTCCTTGGTGAGACCATAGGCGGCGGCCGTACCCGCGTTGAAGCTCAGGTTCCGGTACCTGCTTTCATCATGGTCGTCATTGAGAGCAAAGAGTACGCCGGCCTTCTGCAACGCTGCCGGAGTCTTATAAGGCTGATCCACATCATCGTCCTCCGTAGTAGGCAGCGCATGCTCCTGGTTCAGGATGACGGCGATATTGTTGGCCTTTAACAGGGGCGCTATCAGCCAGCTTTCACTGCCTCCGACGATGACCACATCGAACCCGAACTCCCGAACGAAATCCACCGCCACCAGCATCTGCTTCACCTGGTCGCCATGAACGAACAACTTCTGCCGTTTGGAAAAAAGCCCTTTCACCGCCTCGAACTTCAGATTGGTCTCCTTGTGCGAAGGCATTTGTAAATAGGCCTTCGCCTCGCGGAAAAAGGTCTTTATTTCTTCAACTTTATCCAGCGCCTCTTTTGTGGGGTTGGTAGGTGGCTCGGTGCCGGGACGCCTGCCAAAGCGACGCGGACGTACGATAAAGCTCGGCATATTCACATGTATCGCTCCATCCATCTTATACGCCGCATCCTCCCAGTTCCATGCGTCCAGCTGCACGACGGTAGAGGAACCGCTGATAGTGCCGCCCTGGGGCGTAACGCTTGCCAGCAGGATGCCGTTGGCCTTCAGGGTATTGATGATCTTCGAATCCGTATTGTACGCTACAATGCTGCGAATGCTGGGATTGAGATCACCCAGCTCATCATAATCGTTGGAACCACGTACACCATTGGCTATCTCTTTCAGCCCCAGGTCCGTGACGGGCAGTATCAATCCGGGATAAACCTGTCGCCCCCTGGCGTCGACGACCTTTACGTCACTGCCGGAAGGGACGGTGATATGCTGTCCTACCTCAACGATCTTTCCATTGTCTACGGCAATGGTGCCGCCTTCGATGACCTGTCCGTTACCGATATGGATGGTGCCGCCCGTGATATATAATTTACCCTTGTAATCTTTGGCGGGATATACGTCGTCCTGAGCGCTCGCAACAAGCGACAACAGCGACAAAGCCGCCAAAAACAAATAATTTATTCTCATTTTTCTATTATTAGAATTATTAATTGGCATCTGTCTCTTCGCCGTCTCCGTCAATAGTCAACAACCC
>DASZWE010000368.1:0-3294 GCA_035546735.1 Puia sp. | reverse complement strand
CCTGGCCGAATTCAAGCGGCGGGATGACCAATGGTTGCTCACCGTAGATAGCAAATGGCCCTGGGGCCCTACCAACAATTACTGCAAATGGTTCCATGTCTGCGAGCACGAATCTAACCACAATGGACAGATAAAATTCCTCAAAAGCAGACTACCGGGAGCCAAGGCGGGAAATGAATAGACCTGGCACATCCAACGAGTTCTATTGTAATAACATACGACGATACTTGCCGTTGTTATCGGTCTGCCGGGTTCGAAAATATAGCAATTAATGCAAGCCTCCGGGATTTCCAGACAGCCATGGTTGAGCGCTTGCGTCCGTGGAAGGTGGTTTACACTTGAAGGAAGACTGGCAAGAATAACGTTATCGCCAATAACTTTGAGAACAAGAAAGTATTTTGGTTTAGGAAGACTGCCATCCTTGAAGTGAAATGGGTGAATTCTTTATGATTTCTATATCGCGCCAGCTTTTCTTCTTCGTCTTCGATGACCTCATGTAAAGGGATCTCGATATTGGTGGTTTTCATCTGACCACTCTCTAAAAGATCAAGAACTCCATTCTTAAGCGCCGTTCTGTACCAAATGGAATCACTTCGATGGGTAAAATCAATAAGCTCTTTCGCCGTGCAATAAAGAAATCGCCTGGAAATCTCTTCCAGAAGCTTCACCTCATTATCATTGAATTCGTCATCGGAAAATTCTTTTCCGGTTTTACTAATTTTTTTAGTACATTTTATTATATACCCCTCAATCCATTTTCCCCTCACTCGCAAACAAAGGCCAGTTCTTATCCGGTACATGGGCTTCACGCATCAGTGACAGCATTTTTTTAACAATGTCCGGATGTTGCGCCGCAACATTGTTCTTCTCCGACACGTCCTGGCTGAGATCATAAAGCTCTAAGGTCGCATCCGCCATAGTATGCACATTCAGCCGCACACCTTTCCAGTTCCCCCAGCGGATGGCCTGCCGCCCGCCATTCTCATGGAACTCCCAATACAGATAGCCATGCTGTTGCTGATGTGCCGTGTCGCCGGTCAATGTAGGCAGGATCGATACCCCGTCAATGGCAGGTCCCGGCCGGCCGGCAGCCATCGCGCAAAAAGTAGGGTACAGATCCCAAAACGCACCCGTAAATTCCGAAACAGTCCCAGCCCGGATCGTCCCCGGCCAGCAAGCGATAAAAGGCGTACGGATACCCCCTTCATACAGGTCTCGTTTGATACCCCTCAAAGGTCCATTGCTGTCAAAAAAATCAGGGTCATTCCCACCCTCCTTATGTGGACCGTTGTCACTGCTAAAGATCACCAGCGTATTGCGGGCGATACCCAGACTGTCCAGCAACGCCCGCACCTCACCCACATACCTGTCCAGCCTCGTCACCATGGCCGCATAAGCCGCATGCGGGTAAGGCTCGAATGCAGCCTTCTCATACCGGCGCGTCTCCGCCTGACTCCGCGGTGGTTCATGGAACTTGCGCACATAATGATCATACACCGTATCATGCGGCACGCTCAACGCTGCGTGAGGTAATGTATAGGAAAGGAATAAAAAGAAAGGTTTATCCCGCCCGGATGGCTGGCCGGCGGTCCGGAGGAACTCCAGCGCATGTCCGTGGATCAGATCCGCGGAATAAATAGCATCTCCCGTCTTATTCTCCTCGAGCTCGACACGCTGATCATTCTGCCAGAGATGATCAGGATAATAATTATGCGCCTGGCTCTGACAATTGTAGCCAAAGAAAGTATTGAACCCCTGTTTGGTCGGCACGCCCGAAGAACCCGGATAACCCAGCCCCCATTTCCCAAAGTCCGCCGTATAATAACCCATATCCTGCAGTCGTCGCGCAATGGTCACCGTCGTATCGGGTAAAGGGAATTGCCCCTCGGGTTGAAAACCCCGATTGCCCCGGACAGCCGTGTGTCCCGTGTGACGACCCGTCATAAAGCTCGCCCGGGATGGCGCACATACCGTCGTACCTGCATAGAACTGGGTGAAACGCATCCCATCCCGCGCCATCGCATCGATATGGGGTGTCTCTATCTTTTCCTGGCCATAGCAACCCAGGTCCCCATAACCCAGGTCATCCGCGAGAATAAAAATGATATTGGGCCGCTGCTGCCCGCTGGTCGAACTACAGATGAAAAAGGTCATCAGGGCAAAAAAATATCTCATGCCCTAAATATACAAAACCCGCGCCGTAGCGCGGGCTTTGAAAAGCTTATTGATTCACCCCAAACTCCTCCCATCCCTGCGCCGCCGTCCTGTTACAGGTCATCGGCTTCGTCCCATTCTCACTGGAAATAAACAGCCCATTGGTGCTACGCAGACTTATCTTCCCATCCGGCGTAGGTATCCAGTCGAACATCTCCCAGGTACTGTAGTCCGCCCGGTTGCAATTGATAGACTGTGTACCATTCTCCGACGACACATATTGCGACATGCTCCGCAGCGCCACCTTGCCGAAACCCGCATCCACCACCGTAAAGGTCTCCCATGCCTGGGCCGTCGCACGATTGCAGTTCATAGCCTTCGTACCATCCTCGCCACTGACATACATATTGTTGTTACCCTTGAAGGTCACCGTTGTCCCTACAGGCGCACCCGTACTCAGCACACCGCCCGCCACCACCACCTGGTTGATAGCCGTCAGCAACGAATTGGCCCCCGTAGCATCTCCCGACAGCTCCCAGATCGCCACACCACCACCCGAGCTCATCGCATAGCTCGTCTTGCTCTTCATCGTCCGGATGCCATTGTAGCCGATGCCGCCAAATACATCCAGCTGCGGATTACCCCCCTCCGACACGATGGTATTATAATTCACCTCCGCCGCTCCCGAATTCGGGTCCTGTGAAGAGTCATGTCCATAAAAAGGCACACCCAAAATAGCTTTCGACGCAGGACATCCCCGACCCAACCAGTAATTCATACACTGCGGAGCCAGCTCGTAGGTAGAATGCTGGAAATTGTTGTCGTCATACGCCATGATCACCATATAATCCACCACGCTAAAGATGCCGCTCTCCACATAATCCCCTCCATCCCCGATGACAGCGATACTCAGCAGCTTCCCATTGTTGTGCATAGCCGTGGACAGCTGTTGCATCAGCAGTAAAAAATTATCACTTTGCGTCCCCACGCTGGGATATTCCCAGTCGATGTCCACCCCGTCGAGATTGTATTGATTAGTGAAGCTGATCATGCTGTTCACAAATGCCGTCCTGTTGGCAGAACTGGCGACAATACCCGCAAAGCCGCCACCACCGCCGCCCCCGCCTACCGAGATCTGCA
>DASZWE010000367.1:0-17781 GCA_035546735.1 Puia sp. | reverse complement strand
TAAAGGTCTCTATGACGGTAGAAGAAAAAGTAGCGCCATTATAAACCACCGTAGCGGCCAGCCGCGGGTCCCTGTTCACATAGGGATTGGCAGCGTCAGCAGCATTGCTCCAGTCAAACGGCCTCGAACCCGTAATATTCCCGCCGCCGTCCTTCTCGAGGACCTCAAACCCATCCACGAAATTCTGTGTAGGCGTTATGCTGTTCCCGTCGCTGTTCTGAAACACGATCGGGAAATTGTCTTTTTCCACGGTGTTCGTATTGCCGTACCGGCGGTAAAAAATAAGCTCTTTGGAAGAAGCATTGTTGGCCCCGAACAGATTGGAATAGCTCGCGTCCAGCGAATAGGCGTTCAAGGCGATCACATCATGCAAGGCGCTGGCCGCATCCGCCCAGGTAGCCGTCGCCCCCGCATTCCTGAACAGCGGACTGGCCGCATACAACAATGTTCTGGCCTTTAGCGCTTTGATAGCCCCATAGGTCACCCGGCCAAGCTGGTACCATGAATAAGGAGCCAGGTTCACAGGAATAATAAGGGCGGCGGAGTCGCACAACGACACGATATAACGCACACACTCGTCGACGCTGTTCCGGGGAATATTCTTCCAGGTAGCCGGATTGTCATAATCGAGCGGGGTATTCATAATAGGCACCCCGCCATAACGCTTTACCAGGTCAAAATAAAAGAACGCCTTTAAGAACTGCGCTTCCCCCGCCATGAACTTTACATTGTTCTGCGCATTGAACCATGAAGAAGAATCGTCGGTAGTGATCCTGTCCCGGATATATTTTATATCTACTATGCCCTTATTTTTCAAATAAAGATTCGCTTGCCTTATCCCATTAAAATCCCTCGTCCACGAATTGTCCGGATTATTATATTGATTCCAGGTCCCATTATTGAAAACCTTGGATACATCCGAAACATTGGTCGCCGCCGCATTATCCGTAATGGCCTCATAATCCAATTGAGCAAATCCGTCGGGAAGATAGCTGTATATATTCCATACCGCCTGCTGCGCATAGTTGTAATTGGTATACAACTGATCCGGGGTTACGAACGCATTCACATCATTTACATTTAAATAGTTCTTTTTACAAGAAACTAAAAAACTGATGCCGGCTAGTAATATGAGGAAGTGTTTTTTCATAATCTTAATTGTCTTAAAATTTCATATTGAACCCGAAATTGACCACCTTGGTCAGCGGATAGCCCATCGAAAGGTTTTCAGGTTCAAGCCCATCGATCTTATTGAAAGTAAACAGATTCGTTCCGTTGACGAATACCCTCACCCCATTCAGCCGCTTTAAAACCCCTTTCCCCGGCAACGTATACCCCAGCTCTATGCTCCGCAGCTTAAGATAATGCCCGTTGCGCAGCCAGAAATCGGAAGCCTGATCATTGTTGGGATTGCTCAGCGTCGACAGCCGGGGCGTGGTGGCAGTGGCCGCGGTGGCAGTCGTCCAGCTATTCGCGGAGAATTGGGTGATATTGTTATTATTCACAAAAGGATGCGTATAATTATACGCCACCGACAACAGATTCACCGTGCGATGCATCACCCCCTGCAAAAAAGCGGTAAGATCAAACCCCCTATACTTTACGCCGAGATCCAACCCTGCTGTTATCTCAGGAATAGCATTATATCCTATGGGCTGCTTATCATACGCATTGATAACCCCATTCCCATCCAGATCCTTAAACTTCAGATCGCCGGGGCTCACATTGGCATAAGAAGAGGCGGCCACTCCACTTTTCAGGCTGCCATCGGGATTGAAATCGGCGGCCTGATAAAAGCCATCGAACACCAGCCCTCTCTCCTGTCCGATCGGGAACCCTTTTTGATACAGTCGATCGAAAGGCTGTGCAGTCTCCGATCTTTTTATGATCTTATTTCTGGCATACGCAAACGAGGCCCCTACATGATATTCCAGGTCGCCCGTCTTATTATCGTACCCGATCACCGCCTCTACTCCTTTATTATGCACCTCCCCGCTGTTTATATACGGCAGATTGAACCCGGCAAAGGCCGGGGCTTCGGCCGAAGGGACCTCGTAAACACCTGTACGCTTTTCACTAAACGCATCCAATGTCACGGAAAGATGATTCCACAGCTGCATATCGACGCCTACATTGAAGGTCGTCTTCAACTCCCATGTCGCATTGGGATTGGCATACTGGGTGATGGCCATGCCGGACTGAGAGGCATTGCTGCTTCCCAGGATCCAGCCGCTGGCGCCCGTTGCCATGGCCTGGTACAGAAAACGATAATTCTCACTGATATTTCCCGCCGACCCATACGAGGTGCGTAACTTCAAAAAGGTAAAAGCAGCACTGTTCTTACAAAAATCTTCATTGGATATCACCCAGCCCAACCCTGCCGCGGGGAAAAAGCCATAACGCTTCCCCGGCATAAAATCAGCCGACCCCATATAGGCGCCGGAAACATCGAGGATATATTTTTTGGCATAATCATACGTAAAGCTCCCGGAAAGACCCTGCGTCCGCACCGCGTAAAACTGCCCTAGCTTGGAATACCCCTGCCGTCTCGCCAATACGACACCCGACACCGTGCTTTTACCAAAGCTGCGATTATAGTCGACCCCGAACTGCAGCGTGTTCCGGTTCCAATGCTGCGTACCGCCGTCTACGGAGGACTGCGGCACATCATTCCCGATCGTCTTGTAAACGACATTTCCGCCGGCGTCCGTTACAGGCATGTCATTATTATCCTTTGTTATTTCAAAAGACCGCACCGAGTACAATGTCTGATAGAAACCCGTGTATTGATTATTAAAAGATACGCCCGCCGTAAGATCGAGCCCCGGCGTCAGCATATCCAGCTTCTGCCGTATGGTGAAATCCGTCTGTAATGTCCGGGTATGACCGCTATAGATACCATTCTGCTGTAAAAGCTCGACAGGATTGAAATTGTATACAGAACTGTTCCCCCATGTCCCATTTGGATTCTTCACCGGGAATGCGGCGGCAGGCAACGTCAGCAGGCGATCGAACAGCTGTGACGCCGTAAAGCCGGAAGGCGTATTTCTGTCTTCCACGACACCCGAAACATTGGCCGTCAGCAGCAGGTTCTTATTCACACTGATCTCCGCATTGGCGCGCAAATTGATCTTATTATAGGTGGCGTTCGTACCGAAATCCTTACTGATCGCCTTGGCGTTTTTATACAACCCGTTGTAATTCTCATAATCCATCAAGACAAAATACTTCGCCACCTGGTTCCCGCCCCGGAAAGAAAGATTATAATCCTGTATGATGGACGTATTCTTCAGCATCTTATCATACCAGTCGACATTGGGATGGAAAGGATCGTTCACCGCCTTGTACAACGTCGGATCGGGATACTTCTGAGGAAGCCCGTCATTCGTCAACGCCTGATCGTAGAGCCTTGTATAATCATACGCATTCATGACCTTGGGCAGCTGTACGGGACTTTGAATGCCAAACCGCGTATTCAATACGATCTCATTTCTGGCCATATCCTTCCCGTGTTTGGTACGTACGCTCAAAACACCCGCACCTCCCTGCAGCCCGTACATAGCCGTACCCGTTGCGTCTTTCAACAACGTTATGGACTCTATCTCAAAAGGGGAGAACGCGCTCAACGCGCTTATATCCACCTGAAATCCGTCCAACAACACCACCACCTGGCTGCCGTCGATATTCCAGCTGGTTTGCCCTCTTACATACAATCCGGGATTGTCGTACCCCGGCTCGCCGGAACCCGTCGCAACAGTAAGACCGGGGATCCTTCCCTGCAGCGTATTTAACAGGTTTCCCGTGAACATCCTGGTCAGCTCTTTACCTGGCAGCGTATAGGCCGCGCCCGTATACCGCCAGGACTTTTCCTTTTTTAAACCTCCATCCACAGATGTCTGACCATATGCCTCAGCGGTAATAACCGTGGTGCCCGAAGTATCCGGCGACCAGGGAGGTGTTTGCGCCCGTACAAACCCGCAGCTGCCGGATATCAGTACTATTATCAGTAATGCCTTGTATAGTATTTTCATGTTTAAAATATCTTAAGGGAATAAATATCCTTTCATTATCTGCTACCATCCCGGATTTTGCCCGTTCCATGATTTGCCGTCGCCCAAATAATTGTCACTGACCTCGGCGCTCGGGAAGGGCGTATAGTAATACTTTTTAGGCCATACCCGCGTCATAAAGGAAACGACCTTCCAATTTCGCTTCAACGTTCCGGAACTTGCATTGGCGTGTGTTTGAATACCATGCAGGGTTGTATTCAGTACGGTGTATGCCTTTAACCAGCGCTGCAGGTCATTTAAACGATGCCCTTCATACGCCAGCTCTATCGTCCTTTCATTTTGCACGGCGCTTCGGAAATCCTCCGTTGAACCCGCACTCACCGGCGGCATACCGGCCCTTTGCCTGATCTGATTGATATAGTTCGTCGGATCACCTGCCGGACCCTGGTATTCATTCAACGCCTCCGCATAGCTCAAATAGAACTCCGCCAGCCGAAAAACGGGCCACGCAAAATGATTATCGCTAAAATTGTCTACCCGGGCAATGAACTTGTACGTCTCCAGCGCATACCCATCTTCACCGGCATCGCTTTTTCCAAAATCAGTGGTGGGATACTGCCCCCCATCCCCTATATAATAAGGCAGAACACCCCGCGTGCTGTTATACCACATCCCATCATATAAAACAGTCTGGTAAAACCGGGGATCCAGGTTCTGTCCCTGTATCCAGGCAGGGAAATCGTCGCCGGAACTATTCAGCGGCAATGTCCACTGCGAACCGTCCCTCTTCTGATACTGCTGAAGCATCTCCACCGGTACATTGTTCTTCACCGCCCACTGCGCTTCCCTTACTTTCGAAGTGATCCAATTACCCCACAGGAACCCGCCCTTGGCATCCATATTCGTGGTATTTACCAATATCAGCTCCGAATTGCCATACACATTCGACACTGCCTCGTAATCGCCTAGCCCGGCATAGGAATCATCATGCGGAGTGGTTTCGGGCTTGCCGGTATTATATATCGCCACCCCGGAGGCGGGAGCCGCATCTATCACCGCCTTGGCGGCACTGGCGGCGGTAAGCCATCGCTCCTTATCATACGTCGGATAACCCAGCACACTATCATGAGCATCACCATATTTGGCGCCCTGCACATCGCCCTGCATGTCGGGAGGCGTATTGTACAATGGACTGGCGGCGTAAAGCAGCACCCTCGCCTTCAACGCTTTGGCAGCCAGACTGGTCACCCTTCCATAATCGGCCGCGCCCCAGGTCGGAGGCAACAGGGCTGCGGCGTTATCGCACCACGCAACAATACTATCCACCGTCGAGGCCACGGAACTACGACGTATCTTTATATTTTCTGAACCACTCAGCGGATCGGTTACAATAGGCACACCGCCATACTGACGGAACAATTCGAAATGCTGCATGGCCCTGCAAAACAACGCCTGCCCTTTGACCTGCTGCTTCCAATTATCATCCGCGTCTTTTACTTCATCGATATTCTTAAGCACCAGATTTGCCTGGCGTATCGCTGCATAATGACTGGCGAAACCACCCCTGTCTATCGTCGCATCTATCGTCTCATTCCCCGTGCAATAGCTGGCCTGGTTCCATGTCTGACCCACCCAATCGTAGGAAGGATGAATAAAATACAGCTCATCCGTGACCATATCGGGCCTGGGCATATCATTCGCCACCGTCGTCGGAAACCAGGTGGGAATACTCAGATTATACATCTGCGCGATGGCGGCATCTGCATTTAGCTTGGTATGGAAAACCGTATCTACGGTAAATGTCCCGCCCAACGGCTTTTCCAGGTAATTCTTGTTGCAACCGTACATCGCCAATACAACGACTAAAAAACCAATGCCGGAAGCTTTTATGATGTTCTCTTTCATCCTTGTAATTTTTGTAATGCGGCTTAAAAACTAATATTAACCCCTGTGTTATAGGTCTTATACAACGGATAGCCGATATTTCCCAGATTCTCGGGATCACCCCAGATCTTGGCGGGAGACCATGTGTAAAGATTGTCCCCGCTGACAAATACCCTGGCGGATTTGATCCCGACCTTTTTCATGAAATACCCGCTGATCGTGTAGCCTATCGAGAGATTCTGCAGCCTTACGTAAGAAGTGTTTATCAGGAAAAAGGTGTTGCCCGCATAAGTAGCCCCAAACCCGGAGGCGTTCTTGTCATAATCCGCCATGGGGAAGTCGATAGGCTGACCCTTGCTAAACCGCTCTGAGGAAAATCTGTTAAGGTCCACCGCATATATCGCCTGCTCATGATTGAAATGATATTCACCCATCGCGCCCCTTGCCACACCCGCTATACCCGCAAACAAGGTCGAAAAATCGAACCCCTTATAGCTGAACCCGACCGTAAGTCCGAAATTAAACTCGGGATTGATCGTCTTCCCCGTCCGCACCTGGTCCTTTGTATCGACGACCCCATCCCCATTCACATCGACCAATCGGATATCACCGGGCTGCAAAGGCCTGCCTCCATATCCAAGGTCTTTTACATACACCGGGTTGCCCTGCCCGTTGGTATACGGCTTTCCATTCTTCATGGCCAGCTGAGGCTGTGACAGGTCGGGGTTGCCGTTCTTATCCGTTTGATACAGCTGTGACCAGGAAGTATATAATCCATCGGCCTTTAACAACAATTGCTGACCGACAGGATGACCCGTCGAAGCCTGATATTCCAGCCCGGGTAATATCGCTTCATCCTGGAACAATATCCTGTTCTTTTGAATAGCCGCATTGCCGCGTACGAAAAATTTAAACTCCCCGATATGATCATTATACAACAGTTCCAGGTCATGCCCCCAGCTCCGCACGCTGCCCAGGTTATAGGGTGGGAGATTGGCCGCCACGATCCCCGGAACCGTTCCCCGGTAAGAAAGTATATTGGAACGATTGTTCTTATAATATTCATAGGTCACGGACAACTTGCTCCCGAACAAATGCAGTTCGAGGGAAAGATTCATCTCCTTGGAAACTTCCCATGTTACATTCGGGTTTCCCAGAACAGACTCATCCGCCCCGCTGATAAGATGCTGATTATTCAGATCGCCAAACGTATACCCGCCATCCGGCTTCCATGTATCGGGCAGATACAGGTAGCGTGCATCCTGTGTAGCGCCGGCAGGCCGGATATTATCATTACCGACCTCCCCATACGAACCCCTCAGCTTGACAAAATTGACTACCCTGTTCGTCGGAAAGAACGACTCCTTGCTCAACACCCAGGCGCCGGAATAAGAAGGGAAATAACCAAATCGCTTCCCCACCGGGAAATTCTCGGAGCCGTTATACCCCATATCATACTCTACGATGTATTTACCCGCAAAATTGTAATTGACCCTGGCCGTCACCCCTTCATAGGCGTGTGGCAGATCATACTGAAGGGTCGGATCGAACTTCTTTTCGCGACTCCCCAACACCATGGCCGAGATGGTATGCGGCCCAAAATACCGGTCATAATTGATGGAAGCCTCCGCATACAGCTTACGCCATTTGCCCAGGTAAAAATCCGCGAATATCGAAGGAGGCGAAGCATCATTCCGTTGGCTGAAGATAGGATTCTGCAGATCCCCGTTGGGATTGGGGCGTATGTCATACACCAATGGGATATAACGCCCGTAGCTTCTGCTGGCAAAATAACTGTCATACGAACCCAGCGCATGGACCGACAACCCTTTTACCATCTTATCCAGCTTGTAGTTGGCGCTCACCGAAGAATTCAGGATACTGTTATTGGTAATATTCCAGTAATCCTCGCTCTCCATGGCATACATGGGATTATATCGGTCATCGCCATTGGCAGCCAGAGGCAGCACATATTTCCCGTTGATCATCCCGGGAGAGCTCATAGGGAATGACCATAAGATCTTCTTTTCCCAGATATAGTCGTCGTTGTCCATTCCGCCGATCGTTACGAACTGGGTTCCCACATTGACGGCTATCTTGAAATCCTTTGTCACATCAAAATCGAAATTCCCCCGGAGATTGTACCGGTTCTTCGTAAACTGCATCTTATCGGCATAGGTCATATAGTCGGTCTTGAACAGACCACCCTGATTCAAATAACCCAGCGAAACAAAATAGCGCATGGATCGCGTACCTCCCGTAATATTGGCATTGAGCTGCGTCGTGGGAGCGCTCTTCTTGAAAAGCAAACCCTTCCAGTCCGTATCAGGATGAAAATATGGATCATACCAGGGATTGGCCTGCCCGTTCGACAATTTGGGCGTATGCGCGTTTTGAAAAAAGGTCAGATCATTATCCGTGAAAGTAAGGGACCCGTCCGTACGCCAGTTGGCGCTGCGCTTCGCAATAAAATCATCCCACGTCTTCACATCCGCGTCATTGGCATGCTTGACCCAATACTCTTCCATCGCCTGCTCGTTCAACAACGTAGCATACTGATAAGAATTGGCAAACGGCTTCAAATTGGTAAACGAGGCCTGCGCCGTCTGTGTCGTCACCGTTATAGCGGGAGGACCTTCCTTACCCCTTTTGGTGGTGATCAATATTACTCCATTGGCGCCGCGTACTCCGTACACAGCGGTGGCCGAAGCATCTTTTAAGATACTTATACTTTCCACCTCGTTCATATCGATATCGTCATACGTATCCCTCGCCACGCCATCCACCATGATCAACGGAGCCGTTTGCCCCGTATACGTACCGATGCCCCGGATCGTCAGCGTCGAGCCGTCGGACCCCGGCTTTCCGGAAGTTTGCAATGCCACAAGGCCCGCCAGCTGGCCTTTCAGGGCCGTGCTTAAATTAGGCACCGGCGCTTTCACCAGCTCCGAACCCGACACCGTACTCACCGACGCCGTCAGGAACTCCTTCTTCTGCCTTCCGTAGCCGACATTTACCACCACGGCATTCAGGATATTTTCCAGGCTTTGAAGCACCACATCCATACGAGCTTTCCCTTTCGCGGGAACTTCCTGCATCGTGTAGCCTACATAAGAAATAAGGAGAATGGAATTGTCATCCACGCCGTTAAGGGAAAACTCACCCGCGGAATTGGTAGTGGTTCCTTTCCTCGTACCCTTTACCTGGACAGACGCTCCGGCAACAGGCTTTCCAAGGCTGTCGGTAACACGCCCGGTGATAACCCTTCCCGGCGATAAAGCGCTCTTATCGCTCGCCGGATCAGCATACTTCTCTTCTTTTCTCTGAACGACGATAGCATCGCCCGATAGTACATACGTGAATGGCTGATTCTTGAAACAAACATCCAACGCCTGGTCCAGCGTGGCGTTTTTTACGTGTATATCAACGGGTTTCGCCCCTTCCAGCACCTTGTCCGTATAAACAAACTGACGCTTCGTCTGCTTATAGATCTCTCGAAAAATATCGCGGATGGAAGCCGCGTTCTTTTCGATGGTGACGGTTTGAGAAAACGCTTCCCCCTGAAGGCAAAAAACACATAAGGCGGTAAGGAAGAATACAGTGAGACGTCTGAGGAAGAGCTGTGGTTTTTTTATGTTTTTTCTTTTCTCTAAGACATAAATTGCCCTATTCTTCATAAATTTGCTAGTTTGGGTAAATAAAATGGACCTCTTGTCCAGAGAGAACTCATTGACCCGAATCCCACTGTTCCGGACGCGACCCGGGACAGTTTTTTTTAACGGGCTTTCGAAAAATAAAACCTCGTACTTGTTTCTTAGTTTTAGTTACTTACATATATCGTCCTGTTTTTAATAGAGAAGTGTACTCTCAACGTGTTTTGTAACATCGTTAAAACCTGATCGATGCTGTTCTGACGATTGATGATGGCCGAAAACAGATCTGTAGGGACGCTCCCGTCATAAACGACATCTACATTATACCAACGACTTATTTCCCGCATGACAGCTTTGATATCCGTACTATTGAACTCGAAAACACCATTTTTCCAGGCCACCACACTGCCTACATCGACATTTGTCAAAAGATGCAGCTTCCCATCCTCCCCAAGCTGCGCCTGGTCACGCGGACTTAATACCTGCCTTGCTTTATCGGTCACTACTCTGACCCCCCCCTCCAATAATGTTGCTTTAACAAAAGGCTCATTGGAATAAGCATTGATATTAAAGCTCGTTCCAAGCACCTCTATCTGCATATTCTTCTCCGTGCTGACTACAAACGGCTTTCGCGCATCCTTGGCTACGTCAAAATATACTTCGCCGGTTATTTTAACCCCTCTCTTATCCGCCTGAAAAGCCGATGGATATTGGATACTGGATGCCGCGTTCAATGTCGCCGCCGTACCATCCGGAAGAATTACCTCGTATTGCCCGCCGGGAGGGGTAACAACGGTATTGATCAGTACCTCGTTGCCGGCGCCGGAGCCCGTACTGTTATTGACCAACTGCCCGACCTTATTGGTTTGTATGCTAAAATCCTTCCCCTGTACGATCACCCTATCCCTGCTGCTGTCCAGCGAAATTTCATTCCCGTTGCCGGTTATCAGGATCGCCTTTTTAGTCCCCGGGACGATGGCATCCGTATGCTTGCCGGCGCCGGACATCGTAGCTAGACCATCCGCGTGCCTGTTCAATGTAAGCATGACCACGCTAAGCACACTACCTACAACCAGCACGGCGGCGGCAATCGCCCATCTTCCTGCCGGCCTTATACTATAGGATCTCCGGAAGGGTAGTATCTCCGCCTGGTCGGCACGCACATCCTCCTCATCGATCTTATCCGATAATTTTTGCCACCGGCTGCTATGATCCGCTTTATCTTCTTCTACCTCGAGCAAAAGGCAGATCTCCGGCATATACTCCGCTGCCTCTTCGTTGTCCAGCCATTGCAAAAGCTCATCCAATTCACTCTTACTGATGGACTTATCACGCGCTTTTTGCACCAATTCCTTGATATGATCGATATGCTTCAAACTTTCTTTATTGAGCCTGTTCGTTATATACAGACACACGGATAAAAGGAAGGTACTATACGGGGGAAAAAAATAAAATATCAGGAGGTTAGCCCCTGTTGCCGGAGATAGGCTTTGACTTTTTTAAGCGCGGACCCCAACGTATTCTTGACTGTTTGGGGAGACAATTGCAGGTAATCCGCAATCTCAGAAATTTTCATTCCCTCTTCTTTATTCAACTTAAAGATCATACGCGTTTGCGGAGGAAGCCTCTTCACCGCCTTCGCCAGGCTTTCGGCGGTCTCTGTAAAACCAATGGCCTCCTCCACCTCGTTGTTGTGGTCGGGTGAGAGGTATTTGATCTGCGCGTTTGCTTTATCCGAATATTTCTCATGCCTCAGCCAATTATAGCAGGCATGACAGGTAACCCTTGCTATCCAGGCCTTTGGATTTTCAACAGAAGGCAATGACGCTCTCTTGAGCCAGAGTTTCAGGAATATCTCCTGCAAAATATCCTCCGCGTGTTCCCCGGCCCCAACGATCTTTTTTATAATAGCAGCGGAAAAAGGAGCATATAAATTGAACAATCGATGAAAAGCCTCTTTGTCCCCCTTGGAAATAAGGTGGAACAATTGATATACATAAGCAGTATCTGACATCTCAGCACTCCTCGATATATCAGCCTGGATCGCAGAATTTTCTCTCTGGTTATTCATCTATGGCAAACTTCGCATGACAAGACCATCGACAGCGTAGTCTAAACAAATGTATAATAATTTATTTATAGTATTAACACCTCCACCACTACATCTCCCCTTCATGACCCATGCTCGTTTCACCCGCACCAGCGGAAGCCTGCACTTCCTCAATGCCCGGATCCTCATAGCCGTCGGCTTGATCTACCTGCTCATGGCATTATACACCCGACGACCTTGCCTGGGCGGTACGGCCATAATGTCGTCAATTCCCTGCATTTTGTATATTGCCTTATGCGATTACAATTCCTTGTCCCCCTGGTCCTGATACTGGCCTGTAAAAACAAAAGTCAGCAAGACGTTAACGCCGCTAACCTTACAACCCCGTCGACAAAAGCCGATACTACAGCGCTCGTTAGCTCCAATAGATTCGAAAAATTCAAATCCGCCGATTATAAGATCCACACCCGGCAGACCATCGGTGACTACACCATCTCCATCTGGCAAGAACGTTCGAATGACGAGCCGCCTTATTTTTTATTGATGGAGAACCGATCCACCCACAGGAAGGATACCCTGCAACTGGCCAATATCTCCACCTTGCAGGAACGGAAAGTCGAAATGGTCGACCTGACCAAAGCTGTGGCCCTGCCCCCTTTGACCTTGGCCCTGACCTGGGAAGGAGACAGCGACAATAGCTACTCTGAAGTAGTCGGCTATCAGCATGACACGCTAACAGAGCTTTTCGTAAGCCCCGCCGGCGATCTGGTCGATCTGAAAAGAAAAGACCAGTGGACACTTCAAGGGCATGTATCCAGTAGAGATGACATCGTCGCAATGCCACACAATAACTACATTCTCACCGTCTCTTTAAAAGACTTCACCACCAACGTCTTTCCCCCGGACACCCTGATTATCGGCTACGACACGCAAACAACAGACACACTACACACCTATCAACTATCAGCCTCCGGCCAAAAGATCTTTCGCACGCTCTTGCCTGGCACCCCTCTTCATATAGACACTTTTTATTGCCGGCAACAATTAATTAGTCTTCACTTAAAAGATTCGACCCGTTTGATCGTCCCCCATGATGAATTGACACAAAAAGTAAAGGGAAATGATGCCGGATAAGCAAAAAACATCAATCATACACCACCACCAGCTTCGGGTGCTTATCCGGATAGGTCGTATTATGACTGGCTACAAAGATCCTGGACGTATAGACCTCCTCACTCTGTAACTGCAGCATGAACCCATAATTGGACTTGCTGGTCACCATCGAAGCCACCTGGTCAGTAACATCGATATTCAGATCCAGCCTCGACGAATCCGTGGAAGGCACCACGATCTGATTATCCGCACGCACACTTGGCACATTGAACCAGGATACGCTGGAGGGACTCCAGGGAGTGCTTATCTGCCGGACCGTAAAGGAATTATCCGCCCCGAAGTTGGCATCGATAAAATTGCCCGTATTCGGGGTAGGATTGGAATACAGGTAAAGATGGGCGGAACCGACGGTGGCCCCGGAAGGTATACTGCTAAGATCAAATTCGATCAACCCCCTGATCGTGATCGGCACATTGTTTTGAGTCCATGCGCTGGCTTCCAATGATACTTGTGTCAGACCCGTAGCATCGTCCTCACCCAAAAGGGCAAGGTTCATTTCATATGGATTGGCGTTCGGCTGCAACGTTATCGTCGTTCCATTCGCCACGCCATTCACCATGATCATCGTCGTGTCGGTGCCAATACCGCCTTCATCATCGAATACAGACAGCTGGTACGTATAGGTGCCCCGCACAAGATCCAGCACAACAGTGGTCGGCGATCCGGGATCCACGATCAGCGAGGCGGATGGCCCCGAGACCTGTTCCCATAAATAAGTGACAACCTTTCCATCGGCGTCCTTGCCGGAGCCGGAAAGCGTAACACCCTCCGTGGGTAGCGAAATAGTTTGAGAAGGACCCGCATCAGCGACGGGCATTTTGTTGACATTGTTTTTTTGGCAGGCTGTGCTAAGCACAATAATGGATAAGGCTGACACAAGCGCTGGTTTTGGCATGATCATAAAAGATAGGTTTTATGAACCCATCTGCAATTTTTAGACCCCGGGCGCCTCTGCCGGCAATTACCTTCGCCGCGCTATATAAAGGCTGGTAATCATATTCCGTGTCACACGCCCCTGAAACTCCTCCCGGGCAATGCGGCCCAATTCCATAAGAACAGCGGCACGATCCGGCCGGATATTGACATTGGAATACGTCGCATATAATTTCTCTGTCTGGTCGGCATCCAGATCCAGCGACCATGCACCGGTCCGGTGCTCCATAGTATCGAAAGCCCGGGTACGCTCCAACGCCGCCAGCCGCGCATCCTTATCCAGCGCGTACGGAATAGCACGGTCTTCCCGCGAAGGGCTCACCGGCCCGTCAAGCAACAGCCGGGTCGCCTCATGAAAAGGATCGGCACGGTCCGGATCACCAAATACATTCCAGACCATGACCCACCAGCCGCCGGGCTTAAGAAGAGCTGCCACTTTTGCCAAAGCCGTCTCTTCCTGCAGCCAATGGAAGGCGGTGGCACAAAATCCCAGGTCAAACCCGGCATCGGGCAACACCACTTCCTCGAAGGACGACCGGATCACCCTCAATGCCTCATCCTGTATGGTCTTATCAAGAAAATCCGCCAGACGATGATCCGGCTCGATGGCTACCAATGGGTTCGCACCACCCGCAAGCAGTCGGCGGGTGGCAATCCCCGTTCCCGCGCCGATCTCAAAACTGGCCGCGCCCGGCCGCAAACCGCAGCGTTCACGCAATACTTCATAAACCCAGTCCGGATAGGCGGGCCTTGCAGCATGATAGCCGGCAGGATCTAATCCAAAAGCCTCCCGGCCAAACGCCTTGCTGATAATAGACTTACTCATAGTTATGATCCGATTATCGCAAATATCTCAAAATTTCCTATCTTCATACTGCTCTCCGGAAGCACCCCGTCCGCGGAAATGGGCCCAGCCCACCGGTGTGGTTCACAAAACACATATTATTAACTTAACTTCTTGCCTTCACTGCGGACACAGGCATATTAAAAGAAGGAAAGTTATGTCAACCGTCTCCCGCGGCCTGCCCGCACATCCACATCTCGACGTCCCTAAACAACAGGCACGTCAACTGCTCCAACAATGCAAAACAAAATTAATCGATGCCCTCGATCGCGTCCGACGACAACATCCCCGCCTCCGCAACGTCGATGACGACACCCTATCCAAAAACTTAAAACTCAGCGAAGCCCAGCTGGTCATAGCCCGGGAATATGGCTTCTCTTCCTGGACCCAGCTCAAAGAACGTATCACCGGCAACACCGCCGCCCAGCTCATCGACAAGGCCATTCGCGCCAACGACGCCGCCGCCGTTACCCAACTGCTCACCGCTTACCCCAAACTATTACACGTACCCGTCGTAAGCGGCAACTGGGGACCCCCCATGAGCCATGCCGCCAACATGGATAAGCTCGATATGGTCAAAACCATCGCCGCACTCGGCGCAAAGGACTTTCAACACGCCTTCGACCGCGCCCTGTTACATGGTGACATCGAAACCGCCCAATGGCTGTACGAGCACGGCGCCACACTCACGCCCGGCGTCATCATGGGATCATGCGAAACACTCAACGAACGCGGCTTTGGCTTCCTGGACGACGCCGGCGTCCCATTGACCAACGGAGAAGGCGATAAACTAGCCCCGCTCGCGATGATATTGGAAACCTACAGCCGCCACCCCACAGGCAAACACAAAATTTTACAACGATTCAAAGCAAGAGGGTATAATTGGGAAGACTCCCCGATCATGGCTTTTCACACAGGCGATCTGGACAGGCTCAAAACGCACCAACAACATCATCCCGAACTGATCCACCGGCGATTCAGCTATCGCGAAATTTATCCTCCCGAATTGGGTTGTGCAGATGATGGCCGGTCAGGACTGCATGGCACACCGATTGATGGGACCACCCTGCTGCACCTGTCGATCGATTTTGACGAACGGGAGATCTTCGACTGGCTGATAGAGCAGGGCGCAGACGTAAATGCCGCAGCACTTACGGACGCAGAAGGCTTTGGCGGTCATACACCGCTATTCAATGCCATCGTAAGCGATGCCTATGTCAACGGCAGACAGCGGGATGCCTACATGATCCGTCGTCTGCTGGAGCTGGGCGCTGACACCAGGGTCAGGGTACACCTGAGAAAGTACCTCGACTGGCGCGAAGAGCCGGGCTGGCACATAGCAAGAAATGTAACGCCGCTGGAGTGGGCAGCCAATTTCCCCGAGCGGGGCTGGGTCAGCCAGGAGGGAGTCAGCCTGATGGAAAGCATCGCCCAATAACATCGGAACGAACAAAACAAAGAATATGATAGAGATCAAATCACCCGGACGGACAGAAGGTATCGACAAGGACAAGACAAAGATCTTTTTGGCGGGATCTATAGAGGTGGGAATGGCCGAAACATGGCAGCAACGTGTAGCGGCAAAGATCGAGGTAGCCGTAGAATGCCTCACGACAGGCGAAAAGGATCACGCGACAAGTGAAAGCGCGCTCACGACAGGCGAAAGGAACCTCACGACAGATAAATTTGTGCTGCTCAATCCCAGACGGGACGACTGGGACAGCACCTGGAAGCAAACGCGCGACGACCCTCAGTTCCGGCAACAGGTAACATGGGAGCTGTCGTCTCTACGACTGGCCGACTGGATACTCCTATATTTCGACCCCGCCACCAAATCTCCGATATCCCTGCTGGAGCTGGGGCTCTATGCTAACTCCGGTAAGCTCGTAGTGGTATGTCCGGACGGCTTCTGGCGGAAAGGGAACGTAGATATAGTATGCGATTTCTATGGAATAATACAACGCGACACCCTCGCCGATGCATGCAACTATATTGTCGAACAGGAAAGCTTAAAGAAATGATCACTTGTTAGGGCGACCGAAAAACAAAAGATATCCATCAGCGTCCATCAACTCAAATCCAAGTAAACCATCATCATTGATCCGTAAGGGCAGATGAAAGACTACGCCCCTGGTACGATATTCCTCATACAACGCGTCGGGGTCCGCGGTTGAAATATAAGCATCCCAGCGCGCCCATTCATGACGGGTGCGATTGGGAACGGGTTTTATGTCGGGGGCAATTGCCTTCAGCATAATGTGAACATTGTCACGGTAAACCATGGCAAAAAAAGGGTCGTCATCCGGACCCATATACAGGAGTTGAAATCCGAGCCTATCTACATAAAAGGTCACAGAGGGCTTTATGTGGGTGACAATAAAGAAAGGTGCAACATAGGTAAGGTTAGACATGGCGTATGTGTTTGTATAAAGTTAAATCGTTCTGACACATACCTCCAAAAATTGGATAGCGGATCTTGTATCTGCCCGCTCAGTCGTTGTTCACATATCTGGAGTTATCGGCCCTGTAGCGTCCATCGGTGATCTGGATCACATTACCTGCCGAGTCCCGGACGGTGCCGTTGAATTGATAGATATTCGTATAATTGGATTTGATGACATTCATTACCGCTGCGGGCGCGGTTCCAAAGGTGGCGATCCAGGGCCCTACCCGGGGAGAAACGAATCGCGTGGTCACAAATGAAAAATCGCTGGAGCCATCGGAGCTGTAATGGTTCGGATCATCCGGATGCTCAAAGTTAAAAAAGAGACTGTTCACGATAAGAGAGGTATCCGAATAGCCATCCATCGATCCATAGAAGGTATACGTATCGCCGGCATAGGTGGGCCAGTGGGTATAAACTGCCGTACCCATTCCCTTATAGACATGACCATTGGCCGTGAATTGCCAGCTGTTGTCAGGCTGGTCGTGATAAGTGCTGTCACGTATGTCGAGTGAAAGATTGCAGGGACTGTAGTTATAGGCCGCCAGGAATTGGATGGTGCCATAATTATTAAAAAGCCCTTGGGGCCTCAGCTTTACATTCTGCATCCCGGTGTCGGTGAAATTGCCATCTGCAGTGAAGACTACGCCGTCCTGGTCGTTGGTGATGATATGATACGGACCGGCTTTCGTGACCTGTACGTTAACCAGGACATAGCTTGTGTCGGAGCTGACGCCATTATACCAGAAGCCATGGACCTGTGCACCCTGGCAGGTGCCATTGTCGTTGAG
>DASZWE010000366.1:0-12237 GCA_035546735.1 Puia sp. | reverse complement strand
GGTCTTTGTCTTTTCCGGGTCCTTGCGATAGTATACATCCGACAAGGTCTCTTCCAGGTAGACGGGTGAGAGGACCCGCCCTTCCAGCTTGGAGGTATCCCCATTCTCCACGAGGAAGTGATAGGGTTTCAGCAGCTTGTTCTTGGCTACCTTGGTATTGTTGGCCTTATCTACAGAGACCTGCAGCTTTTCGTATTTTTCATACGTAGCGTAATTATAGGCCTCCATCCGGTTGCTGTTCTTATGGTCGATGACAGCACGGATCAGCTCCACCGCGGGATTGCCCTTGTTGCGGTACTTTTTTCGCTTGTTCCGGACGGTAGCCTTCCCCAACTCCTTGAACTGCCTGTTCAGCCTGATCTGCATATCGAGCCTGGGAAAAGAATCCAGGTGGATGGTAGTAGGATCATACCCGACATTGCTGACGACAATGTCAACGGGGAATTTATCCGCCGGTATGCGGAATCTGCCTTCTGAATTGGTGCGGGCGCCTCCATGCTGGCCTTTTATGGCCACGCTGGCATTGGATAAAGGGGTG
Organism: Puia sp.; assembly: GCA_035546735.1. Classification (GTDB taxonomy): domain Bacteria; phylum Bacteroidota; class Bacteroidia; order Chitinophagales; family Chitinophagaceae; genus Puia. Next base: position 11,699 of record DASZWE010000366.1, on the reverse strand, counting down.
CCTGAAGCAGCATCCTTGACATAGCCGGTCACCGTCTGCGCCATGCTGTTGGTAGTGAATGCAACAACCAGTATTGCCGTGATAGTGGTTCTAATTGATCCTTTCGATTTCATCCTGTCTTATTTAAATACAAACCTTTTCTGTAATACGTAATTGTAGAACACAGCTATTCCAATGGCAGTAACAATCTTGGCAGGCCAGAAAGGCAATCCCACTACACTTTTCAAAAACCAGAGTCCTGATGCATTCAGGATCAGATTCCCGATCCACACCGGTATATAGCGGGACAGCTGACCTGCCCATTTTTTCTCTTGTGCACTAAAAGCCCAGTTACGGCTGATCAAAAAATGAGTGACCCCGCCGCATATCGTGCCCGTCACCCCACCGGCAAGATAGGGCACCTGTAACTGATTGAATAGCAACCAGCTCACTGAAAAGTCAACGCCGGAGGCGATCAACGAGGCCACCTGCGCCTTGGTAAAGGTCCTTATACCTTCCATATTTTCATCAGCACAATTAATTGTAACACAAGGTTGGAGTAAATCCCTGCCAGCACGTCGTCCAGCATAACACCCCAACCTCCATTTAGTTTTTCCAGTCGACGGATATATAACGGCTTGATAATATCGAATGCCCGGAAAAGCGCCAGGCCTATCACTACATACTGCCAGCGCACAGGCACCGCCAGCAAGGTGATACACATACCGGCTACTTCATCGATAACAACTCTGGAGCTGTCTTTCCCCCATTCCCTTTCAACTTTTCCTGCACTCCAGGTACCCAATATCAGTATCCCCGCTGTCATCACTACCTCTATAAAAAGAGACTCATTTCCACTCATCCCGGCAAGATACCAGGCTATACAAGCGGCGATGGCAGCTACAGTGCCACCGCCTTTGGGTGTATAACCTATTCCAAGACAAGTAGAAATGAGTCGATGGAATCTTTCCATCAGGCTGTTATTTCTTCCTCTGCATACGTCAGCCCTTCTCCATTCACCAGCTCCTCACCCATCAGTCTGCGCAGCGTGTTCTGAAGATTATGCAGCTGCTTGAATATATCGTGCTCGGCACGGAAACCAGGTACAGTTTGAGGAGATTTGAAATAGAAAGACAACCACTCCTGCACCCCGCTAAGCCCTGCCCGCTTGGCCAGATCGCCAAACAAGGCCAGGTCAAGGACCAGCGGAGCCGCCAGAATGCTGTCCCGGCACAGGAAATTGATCTTGATCTGCATGGAATAACCCAGCCATCCGAAAATGTCGATATTATCCCACGATTCTTTATTGTCACCATGAGGAGGGTAATAGTTGATGCGTATCTTATGATACAGCTCATTATAGAGCTCCGGGCTAAGGTCCGGACGAAGTATATCCTCCAGCACGCTGAGCTTGGAAACTTCCTTGGTACGGAAATTATCGGGCTCATCCAGCACATAACCGTCCCTGTTGCCTAATATGTTGGTAGAGAACCATCCTTTCACGCCCAGCGCACGGGCCTGCAGCCCGGGGGCCAGAATGGTCTTCATCAATGTCTGTCCCGTTTTGAAATCCTTGCCGGCAATGGGTGTCTCCGTCTGCCTGGCCAGTTCCACGATGGCGGGAATGTCGACGGTGAGATTAGGAGCGCCATTCAGGAAGGGAACGCCCATCTTGACAGCCGCATAAGCATAGATCATGCTGGGTGCTATCCGGGGATCATTTTCCTTAAGTCCTTTCTCAAAGGCAGCCAGGCTTTCATGCACATCGGAGACCTCGATATATTTCTCCGTGCTGCCGCACCATACCATTACCAGCCGGTCGCAGCCACGGGTATCCTGGAATTGTGCGATATCATCCATAAGCGCCTGGGCCAATGCGTATTTGGTGGCAGCCTGCTTTACATGCGTACCATCCAGGTTCTTGATATATTGCTTGTCGAATACAGCCTTCATTGGCTTGATGGCCTCCAGTTGGGGCTTCAGCGCGGCGAGCAACCCCGGTTCCAATACTTTAGCCCTGCTTGCGGCTTCATATACATTGTCCTCATATACGTCCCATCCGCCAAATACCATGTCCTGCAGGCCCGCCAGCGGGACGAAATCCTTGATCTTAGGGTAGTTATTACCAGACTTTCGGTTCAAATGAATGTTCCCCATCTGTGTGATAGATCCCACAGGCTGGGCGATGCCTTTCTTGATCGCTTCGACACCAGCGATCATGGTAGTTGCAACGGCTCCCAGTCCTGGGATCAATACTCCGAGTCTCCCATTCGGTTCTTTTACTTCCATGGTTGTATAGTTTTGATTGTTATGTGCGGTTTTGATTCTTACGTGCGGACACAAAATTATCGAATTAATAATTTTTCGAACAAATAAGTTTTTTGGTCGAAAGAAAGCATATCCATGTGACTGTGAACTGTTTATAACATCTGCTAAACAGAATGATCTGTTAAAAATAACTCCTTTGATGGTTAGAGGAATGTGAATCTCGGCGAATAGACCCTTTTAACAGGTAAGACGCTAAGAAGCATCGGCCAGCAAAAGGTTTAAAAGTTTATTTTCTTATCCCGGGCCGTATTTTTCCATTCTCCCGTCAGCCGGCCCCCTTCGATAGTATAAACACGCTCATACAGATTAACGGTAGGGCATATATGAATGGGCAGTCCGTAAACGATATCTCCCGGATGGTGCCCATGTTCGTCACCGGCCTCCACTACCAGGTGCTCTTCGCTCTGTCCGACAGGCTTCCAGTCAGGGGCATTGAGAAAATATACCCGGCGGGTCAGCTCATTTTCAGCGGCGATGGATTTATGCCCCAGGTCCAGGCATAGTCTTCCGGGGGCCGGCAAGGAAACCACCCGGCTGATCACCAGCGCAGCCGGTAAAAAGCCCTGTTCGGGACATCCGTCGCTATATCCTTTGTCCCAATATATAAAGGTGCCAGGGCTGCATTCCACTTCCGGGCGGTGGCAGTGGACGGAAAAAGTGGGCGATCCGCCTGCTACGACGGTGATGTGCTCAAAGCCTTCTTTTTTCAATGCCTGTTTTAATGCCGCGACTGCTGCAAACGCTTCATCGCATTTTTGTTTCCGCTGTTCGAAGTCCACGTCCCGTATATGCCCGTCATAAGCATGCAGTCCTACGGGAATGACCCCTTCCGTATCCGCAGCGGTCCGGTACAGATGAAAGGCAGTCGCATCGGGCGCAATGCCTGTGCGGTTCATGCCAATATTCAGATCGAGATGCACGGGCATCTCCAGCTTAGCCGCCGCAAAAGTCGCGCCCATCGCACGCAGCGCTTCTTCATTATCGGTGAGACAGGCCCATTTCACGGTGGGATATTTTTGTATCAGTGTGACAAAACGCTGCAGCTTGGGACCCACCGGCTGATAGGCCAGCAGTATATCCCGGACGCCGGCCATGGCCAGCATCTCGGCCTCCGCAATGGTGGCGCATTTGAATTTTTGGATACCGGCCGCCAGCATGAGCTTCGTAACATCCGGCGATTTATGGGTCTTTATATGCGGACGGAGACGGCTCGCATTACCTGCCATTTCGATGGCGAGCTGCATATTCGCCTTTACCCGCTCAGGATATACGACCAGTGCGGGTGAATCCAGCTGATCGACCTCGGATATGCGATACCATTCATGCGCGGAGGATGCGGCCATAAAAGGCATTTTTAATGTAATTCGAATAAAGCTTCAATTTCAACAGGGATGTTATTGGGTAATGACCCCATGCCCACGGCGCTGCGCACCCCTACCCCATTGTCTTCACCCCACACGGCGGCAAACAGCTCGCTGCAGCCATTGATGACGTATGGATGCCGGTCGAACGCAGGCGTGCAGCCCACCATCCCCAACACCTTGATTACTCTCTTCACTTTGTCCAGGCTGCCCAGGTTCTCCTTTATCGTGGCCAGTATCGCCAGCCCCACCTGCCGCGCAGCCAGCTTGCCCTGCTCGATATCCAGGTCCTCGCCTACACGGCCAATCATCAGCGAGCGATCCTCTTTCAACGGACCGTGCCCGGACACATACAAATATTTCCCATCTATTAAACAAGGCTTGTACACCCCCATGGGAGTCGGTGCGGAGGGAAGCTGTAAACCAAGTGCGGCAAAGTTCTTTTCAGCGGACATAAATTGATCCACGCAATAAGGTGCGTTCGGCCGTCGAAGTTAGGACTTTGCGGACAACAGGCTGTTGAAAAAAAGGAAAAATTCATGTTTTCGGTGTAATTTGCCGTGAACTGTTTCCCATAACCCCATGCCAACCTCCTGCTCGACCCACACCCGCACCTATGCGGCAATTTGGCTTATATTGTTGATCCAGCTAATAGGATTTTGCGCCCATTCGCAGATGCGGCAGGTCTACGTTGACAACCAACAACCCGACAACGACATAAAAAAGATCAGTTTTTATTCTCCTTCCTCCGGCTACGTGGCCTTTAGCAAATGGATTGGATATACAACAGACAGCGGAAGGACATTTACAAAGAAATATATCACCATAGGTAATGTCAATTACAATGGCTTTTATAATGTCAACCTGACTTTTGGCTTTGGCATCAGCGGCGTCCAATCATTTAATGTGGATACCATTATAGTGTATGGCGACTATGGCTTTGTACCCTCCATTCTTTATTCTACCGATGGAGGCGATACCTATACGCTTATCTATCAGTCCCAGCTTAATGCGCAACAATATACAGGCGGGATAATGGATATGGTCTTTCCACAGAATACCGGGACAGGCTATGCCGTCGAAGCCGACAGGATAATCAGGACTACCAATCGCGGTCTCTCCTGGTCCGCTGTCCTGAACGACCCAAACGCATTTTACACGAAAGTAATAGCAACAGATAACAACAATGTTTTTGCTTTCAGCAGCGCCAAATTGATGAAGAGCGCCAACGGCGGCAACACCTGGCAACAGGTAACGATCCCCGGCAAACAGTTGAATGCCGCTCACTTCCTTACACCATCCAAAGCCTGGGTCGCCATGAGAGACGATTTTGGCCTGTACTACTCCGCGGACGGCGGCCTTAGCTGGAAGCTAAAGAACAATACGACGGTGAACCCATTGTATTCCGATGAAATCAGCTTTATCAACGATAGTGTGGGATACGCCACCAGCGGCTATGAGGTTCTAAAGACCTCCGATTCGGGCAGGAGCTGGCAGCCGCTGCCCAGGGATAATAATTATTCCCATCTTAATTTCGGATTGACGGATCTATTCTTTATCGATCAACACCAGTTTTGGGCAGGTGGCGGACAGGGTTTTCTGGAGATCACCGGTAATGGAGGAGGAACACCTATCGCCAAAGCCTATTTCGATATCGATACCACGGGTAGCTGGCAGACCTATGCTATTACACTGACCAATTTTTCACAAAAAGGCTATCAATACAAATGGTTCCTGAACGGCAGCCTGCTCAGTTCCAACTATAACACTTCCTATACACATGACTTTCATCGACAGGCTGACTCGATAAAGCTTATCGTGACGGACGGGATTACATCGGATACGATGCTGAGGATCCAATATTTTTCCGTCCCTGATCTGCCGGTGATCACTTCCTTTTATCCGCCCACGGGCAGCAAAGGCACCGAGGTTATTCTGACAGGAACAGGATTTTCCGGGGTCACTGCGGTGTCCTTCGGAAATACTCCCGCGCAAAGTTTCAAGATCAATTCGGCTACCCAGCTCACCGCGTATGTGGACAACGGTGCAACAGGCAGCGTTTCGGTCACCGATATGCATGGCACCTACTCTCTTCCTGGATTTACCTATTATGCGCCGCCCTTGTCAGGGCCGCCCGTCATCGATGCGATATCCCCGGCTTCCGGACCCGTGGGAACCGCCGTTATACTATCCGGTAGTAATTTCGATGCATTGCCGTCAAATAATATCGTCTACTTTGGGGCGACCCGGGCAACGGTGCAGTCCGCGTCAGCCACACAGCTCAATTGCATGGTGCCGATTGGCGCCAGCTACGAACCCATATCGGTACTCAATACCCGAACAGGGCTCATCGGGCAGTCGTTAAAGCCCTTCGCCACCACCTTTGATGATACAAGCAATTTTACTCCAGGCTCCTTTGTCCAGGGCGCCAGCCTGGCCTTGCCCAACAATTATATCTATACGAAATATATGATAGGCAAAGACCTCGATGGGGACGGGAAAGTGGACGTTCTGGGCTTGTCCCAGGCTTATGGAGGATCCGATTCGATACTGGCATTTCGGAATACCACCGTTGCAGGCGCTGCCATGTCCTTTAGCAGCTATAAAAAAGTAGGCGCCGTTCCTACCAATGGTCCGGGAAAATTTGATCTGGGGGACCTCGATGGCGATGGGCTTAGCGACCTGGCGGCCGTCACGAACGCGCAATACCTCGTATTTTATAAGAATCTTAGTACGCCGGGGAATATTCAGTTCGGTAATATCATAGGGCTCGCCTGCAGCGGATCTTCTTATGACATCCACATTACAGATCTGGACGGCGATGGTAAGAATGACCTCGTTGTGGGAACCTTTGGCGGGGTCAACGGTCTTGTGGTCTTCCGGAATACGAGCTCCCCCGGCGCCTTATCGTTTGCGGGGCAGCAGACATACAGATCCGTCAATGGCAATTCGATGGCGGTTGCGGTAGGAGATCTTGACGGAGATGGCAAAAAAGACGTCATTACCTCCGATTTCGGGAGCTCTACATCTAGCTTTACCTGTTTCCGTAACACCAGTACGCCAGGTAATATCTCTCTTGTACCTGCCAATACTGTCTCTGTTGCAGGCAGCAACCTCGAAGCATCATCCATATTGCTCGTCGATGTAGACAACGATGGCCGACTGGATGTAGTCGCAACGACCTCGGCCGAATATTGTACGGTATACAGGAATACCAGCACACCTGGCAACTTTTCCTTTGCAGCGCCCTACAATTACCCGGTAGGAAATGGTATCGGGAGTGGTTTAATGATGGCCGATCTCAATGGTGACAACAGGCCGGACTATTTTGGCAGCGGGCTTTCCGGATTGGCGTTTACCATAATGCGCAATATTTCCACTCCGGGGGCCATTGCTTTCGATGGCGCAACCAATTATGGCACGGTTGCCCCCTATTATGTCAATTCCGGGGATTTTGACGGTGATGGTAAGACAGATATTATCATAAGCAATACTCCCCGCGGATCAGGTTTCACCATCTACAAGAACAACATCGATCCTGTGATTATTTCATCTGTGTGCGAGAATGCAGAAGATGATATTCTATCCAATATTACGGGCACGTCTTACCAATGGCAGCAAGACGACGGTAACGGTTTTGCCAATATTGCCGATGATGCGGTATTTTCCGGCGCCACTACGCAAAAGCTGATCATAAAAACAGCCGGTTTATCGCAAAATGGCTATATCTATCGTTGTCTGGTGGATGGGGTCAGCTACTCGAGCAAATTCCGGCTGCAAGTCAATGGCATTGTTCATCCCCACGTGGATATGCATGCATCGGATACGGTAATTTGCAGTTCGGTCTCTGTGACCTTTACAGCCAGCTCGACAAATGTTCTGTCACCCTATTATGTATGGCAGATCGATGGCCAGCCGCAGTCGGATCATGACAGCATTTTTACCTCCGATAATCTGAAAAATGGCGATCTCGTCAACGTTATAGTTACCAGCACCTACAACTGCGCCCTTATCAGGAGCGACACCAGCGCCTCCTTGAAAATGACGGTGCATACGGTTCATACTGTTCCCATAACGATACAGGCCTCTTCAACCTCCATCTGCGCTGGCACAGATGTTACATTCACTGCCCAGGGCATCGATACGATCGCCAATCCCTCTCTCCAGTGGCAGCTGAATGGAATGACCGCCAGTGAGAATACAGGTACTTTTTCCAGCTCTTCCCTCAGTGACAAGGACCAGGTGAAGTTGATACTGACCGACAATGCGGCCTGTATCGCCGCCTCCACAAGCAATAGTATTACGATGACGGTGAATAAGTGGTCGACACCGGCCGTAACGATCAATGGTTCGATCGACCCTGTCTGCCCTGGCGTGCCGGTCACTTTCATGGCCACGGCAACCGATATTGGTTCGACAACTTCCTATCAATGGATGAAGAATGGGAAACCTGTCGGGACAAACAACGAAATTTATATTGATAGCAGTCTGGCCGATGGAGATATGATATCGACCACCATTGTGACCAATCCTGTGTGTCCCACCACGACCACGGCACAAAGCAACTCACTTCCCGTTGCTGTGGTAAAAATAACAAGACCCAGGATCACTATTTCCGGCTCTTCTACTGCAGATGCCGGGCAAACTATTCTACTTTCGTCCGTCGTTTCCGATGCCGGCAGCGCCCCTGTTTATCACTGGCAGGACAGCACCGCCAGCAATGATTGGCATGACATCAGCAGTGCTTCTATGGATACGCTCAGATATTCTCCGGCAAGGTCCGGAGATAAGATCAGATGTATCTTCACAGGGACCGATACTACTTGTACAAATATTACACTGTCCGACACCAGCAATGTGATCTCTTTTGTTGTCACCGATGTTGCCAGCCCTCCCAATTCCGGAACGACCATCCACCTTTTCCCCAATCCCGTACATTCGATCCTATATATCGATAGCCTGAAAGCGACAGACCATTGGCAGACCCTTGACATCATCTCCCTTAGTGGAAGTGTAAAACTTCGAACAGCCAACATCGAAGGGCAGGCGGACCTGACAGTTCATGTCGAAGCCATTCCTGCCGGAATGTACGTGGTGGTGCTGAGGAACAAATCAGGCAATACCTGGCACTTTAAATTCTTAAAATTGTAGTACAAACTATCGTCTCAGGACGATACCCATTTAAATTTTGCATTCGTAATATTCACTACTTTCCCGGTGCTGTCAACGGCCGTTCCGTTAAAGGTGGCGATATTCACGATCTGGTAGAAAGGAACCAGCATCTCAACCCTGCTTTGGACATGTACAGTGATCACCGCCCCCGGCGCCGTGCTGTTGTCCGCGAGATAGATGGTCTTGAGATTTCCACCTACACCAGGGGTTATTATATGGAATTCAACGACAGCGCCGGGATCAGTCGTCCGGTGATAGCCGGTATCCAACGGCCATACGTTGGTGCCGCCAAATCCTATAAAAAGAGCACTATCCGGATGGCCTGTCGTATATCCATCCAGCTCGAAGATACCAACCGATGACTCCGGCACATCATAGGTCGAGGCCGAGAATGGACCGCTGTAGGTGTGCCCTTCGGCGGTGAACGTCCACATATTGGCCCCTATGGAAAAACCCGCGGAATCATTTACGGCAATCATATACTGGCAGTCAGACGAGTCGAAACGGATGTGGAAGGTAACATCTCCGGCAGTCCTGAAACTGCCCGTAGCCTTCAATTGCGCCATCGCCGTGCCCGAGTCGGGGAACTCTCCCATCCCGGTGAAATACACTCCATCCACTGTATCAGAAGTGATCTTATATGATCCCGGGCTGGTAACATAGACGGATACATTCACATAATTAGTGTCGGTACCCGCGGGAAGCCCATTGTACCATATGCCATGCGCAATTGTACCGCCGCCGCATGCCCCATACTTATCCGTGGGAAAATACCCGTGTGCGGGTGGCTCGGGATTCGTTGGCGGCACCTTTTTACATCCAGCTATAACAAGGAGGAGGGAAAAAGCAAATAATATTTTCATGGTAGTTTTATTAAAGAATTAAATACAACCCGCTACGCTCAGGGAGTGCCTGACCTGAACTTGCCGTTGGTAATAGGCACTGTTTCCCCATGAAACCCAAATTGACAGGTAGTAGAGTCGAAATGAATTTGAGTTGCATAATTTCCAGGAGCACTGAAACTGCCTGTGCCTTTCAGCCGCGCCAGCGCCATGCCTGTGTCCGAAAAATTCCCCGAACCGGTAAACTTTACCCCATTCACTGTGTCTGAAGTGATCGTATAAGGCCCTGGACGGGTGACATAGACAGAGACGTCTACATAATTGGTGTCGGTATTGGCAGGAAGTCCATTGTACCATTTGCCATGGATATTCGTGGAAGAGCAGTGTCCCGCTTTATCACTTATAAAATATCCCTGTGCGGGAGGCTCGGGATTCGTTGGCGGCGCTTTTTTGCATCCATTCATAACCAGCAGGGAAAAAACGGTACATGCAGCAGCAGCCGGCACATGGCCAGAACAGTTGGTCAGTTTTTTCATGATAGGCACATTAAGGTCAAATCAACGCGGCACTATCAATGCAATTCTTATACCCAACGGGAGCCTATCTTTGGCTCCCCAAACCTTCGGGCATGTCATGTCTTAGCTTCTTCAAGGTGGCAAGCACCGCCGCCTTATAAGAAAGAGATGTATCCTTGTCATACTTTCTCATCTCCTCCACGATAGCGGGCACGTATATAAAACGGGTGTTTACAAAATCTGTCATCAGACTCCGCGCCTTGGCTGTATCACCCAGCTTCTCCGCAATGATCACCTCTCCCGCTTTTACAAAATGCTCATAGAGACATTGCACCCATGCAGTATAGCCATGTTTGACCATGTCGTCCTTTATAGGCGCATACAAATATTCCGTCGAGCGCATCAATTCCTCCGGCACCGAGTCGACAGCAGGGTTTACAAAAGAATGTCCAAATTCATGCACTGTCAGGTTCCGTATTTTGTCCGGATAATTAAAGCCCATATCAGGCGCTCCACTGTCCAGATGCTGAAAGCTGAAGGGCGCAAAAACATTACAGATCGTACGGCTTTTCCGGATCGTCTTCCCAAAGCCCATGCTGGTGGGGATCGTAAGGCTTGGCATCAGGTAATAGGCATTGAACCGCTGCCGGTAAAATTTCTCCATGACGGGTATAAAATTATCACCCGGGAGATTTCTTGTCACCTCCGCATTTGCCAGCGCATAATAGTTTTCGTTGTCCCTGAAATATTCATCGAAATGCACCGCCCTGTAAAGATCATTGAACGCCACCAGAAACGCCTCCGCTTTCCTCCGGCCCTCGGCAATATCTCCCCTTTTCGAAAAAGCCTTTACCTTATTCGGCAGCGTGGTAGCGTTGATCTTCGCATTCGGCGCCTCCCCTACCTGCAGCAAAAAATCGATAAACCAATCGTCGGAATACCCTTCCCTGCTCATGCTCCGGTAGATCCCCATCACCACGCAGGTGTCATATTGCCGGTATTTTAAATAATTCCTCACTATGGCGGCATACCATTCGCCCCAGGTGGCCCGCCTGTTATCGATCACTACTGTATCCTTTCGTGCAATTAGATCAGGCCCCGCATCCAGGTCCATCATCAGGCCGAACAGCTCGGCATTCGTATTGGTCTTTACCAGTATCTTCTTTTGCGCATCGGCCAGGCGAAAGGAGGCTAATAAAATGACACAGAACAGGCAGCGGTACATATAAATATTCTTTTATACCACAATAATAGCTATGCGCCTTCATTGGAACTTGTATAAAATTGCTTTTTTATGCCTGAAGATATCTACTGGGCGAGACCCCGAAGTACTTCTTAAAGCTGTGGGTAAAATGGCTGGGGTCATAGAATCCGTGCGAATAGGCAATCTCCGCCAGTGGCGCTCCTTCCAGCAGCATTTTTCTCGTCTTACCCAGCCGGTAGAGCATAATATAGGTCTGGGGAGTAACGCCCTTGCTCTTTTTAAAGGACCTGATAAAATG
>DASZWE010000365.1:0-3777 GCA_035546735.1 Puia sp. | reverse complement strand
CCGTGCTGCCGTGGCGAGGACGGGGAAGGTGTTGGTGTTGCATGAGGATACCCTTACGGGAGGAGTGGGTGCGGAAGTGGCGGCGTGGATCGGGGAACATTGTTTTTCGTCGCTGGATGCGCCGGTGCTGCGATGTGCGTCATTGGATACGCCGGTGCCTTTCAATACTGAGCTGGAGCGGAATTTTTTGGCGAAGTCGAGGTTGGGGGATTATGTCAAACGGTTAATAGCATATTAATGAGTTTCTTGTACATCATAGCAGGACCCAATGGGGCCGGGAAAACTACGGCGGCTATGACGGTGTTGCCGGAGGCGCTGCATGTGAAGGAGTTTGTGAATGCGGATGAGATTGCAAGGGGGCTGTCACCGTTGAATCCCGCTGGCATGGCCATCGAGGCGGGCAAGATCATGCTGAAAAGGATCAAGCAATTATCCGATGACAACGAAGATTTTTCTATTGAGACAACACTGGCATCCAGGAACTATATAAAATTCATAAAAGAGTGCCAGGGGAAAGGATATATTGTCATACTGATATTTTTGTATTTGGATAGCTGGGAGCTGGCCCGTCAAAGGGTTGAACGGAGGGTCAGTGAGGGCGGTCATGATATACCCCGCGAAGGACCTCTAGTGATGCATATTCGCCTTCAGCACCCGTATAAAATTCCCACCTAATATCTTTTCAATATCTTCCTTACTGTATCCTCTTTTTACCAGCTCCCGGGTGACCAGTGGATAGCACGACACATCATCCAGCTCCTGCGGTGGAGATTCGATGCCGTCGAAGTCGGAGCCCAGCCCTACATGGTCCGCGCCGATGAGCTTTACGATGTAGTCGATATGATCGATGAGCAGGGACAGGGGCGCGCGCAGGGCATTGGCCTCCCGGGGATAGGTGTGTGAGAAATATTCGTTGATGGCATAGTCGGGTGTCTTCAGGGCGACGAGGGAGTCGAGCTCTTTTTTGTGGCGGGCGGTGAAGGCTTGTTGTTTTTTGGCGTAATTGCTGTCGAGAAAGCCGGAATAGAAATTCACCTGGATCACTCCTCCATTTTTTCCAATGGCCTTTATCTGGTCGTCCTTGAGGTTGCGGAAGACGGGGCACAGCGCATAGACACTGCTATGGGATACGAGAACGGGTTTGGTGGTGGTGTTGATGGCGTCCCAGAATGTCTTTTCGCCCACATGGGAGAGGTCTACCATCATGCCCAGCTCGTTCATACGTTGTACGATCTTCTTACCCTTGTCCGTGAGTCCGTAGGGTGTGACTGTCCAGGCGTGGCTGCTTTCGTCCCTGGCGGAGGTAGCCCAGGAAGTGCTGTTGTTCCAGGTGAGGGTCATATAGCGTACGCCTCTTTTGAAGAGGCTGTCCAGGTAGTCCATGTCATCTTCGATCATATGCCCTCCTTCCACTCCCATCATGGCGGCCAGCTTGTGATGCCGGACGGCCTGCTCCAGTCCTTTTGGGTCCGTGACGATCTGCATTTTGTCGGGGTTGCGGGCAGCGATGGCATAGAGGGAGTCGATCTCCTCCAGGGCCCTGTTGAAGGCGCTGCCTTTTCCATACCTGTCGTCGCAAAAAATGGAAAACACCTGCACATCCACTCCCCCTTTGCGGAACCGGGCCAGGTCGGAATGGGTCTTGCCCGTAAGGTCCGTCTCGATGTTCATGCCATGCATGACGACACCTGACAGTACATCGTTATGCGTATCAACGACAATGGCTTTTTCATGCAATTTGAGCCAGGGCTGGGCGGATACGAAGGCGGGCAGGAGCAGAAGTGGGAACAGACGGATAACAAAGGAGGTCATAAGGGATAGTTTATATGCGGGAATTGTTTTTTTTATAAAAATAGTCCAATTCCCGCAAACCACTACTCTTGTCCCCCGCACGAGCCGCCGGATGGAATTCTAATTTGATGGTCTATCTCCATCCGATGGCGTCTTTACAGCCTGTCCTACACTGTTTTTAAGGGTGTTGAAGGAGTCTTTTATATTATCATTCTTCGAACGAAGCAGATACGTTCCTGCGGCTATAATGGCGCCTGCCGCGCATGCTATCCAGATGCCGACGCCCAATCCAAACCCGCTGCCATAAAGGCTTTTAAAGACCCCTGCTTCTTCGTTGCCGATGCTGCTGGTTGCCGATAATATTCTGACAATGTAATAGCCCGGAATCAAAAAGCAGATAAGTCCGGAGGTCAGTACGAGGAGCCATGATGTGGATGGAAGGTTGGTTTTTTGATCGCCGGCGAATGATAGGATCCCTGAAAAGATAAATAAAATAAATACGAGCACGCCCCAGCCATTCAGCCCGTTGACGGAGCCGAAGCCATAGCTGTACCAGGGAAGCAGACAAGCGATGATGCCCAATGCCGAGCATACAAGCGCTATTTTTCTTTGTTTGTTCAGTTCCTGAAAGTTCATGATTGAAGATGTTAAATAGTTAAAAAGATGTTTGTTTATATCCAGCAGGCACAACAAACAGGCTGGCGGGAAAATTGTCGTGTGCTATTTTGGTGAGCTGCATAAGCATAGATGCGTTTTTACCATGCATTTGAAACTTTACCGGAAACCCCACGCAATCCATTTGAACCAGTTTATCGGCGACCTCGCCGGTGTAGGCGATGCCCATACTTTTTGAAAAACCTTTTAGTAAAGCTTCGGGTATTGGAATGTCTTTGGAAGCCCAGATATCCGTTGTGTCGACTCCATTCATAAAGCTTTGAACGCCGCTGAAATTCGTGGTTTTTATTATTTGACCGTGTACGCAGCTTAATCCCTGTATGGTTTCGTTACCTATTTTATTTACAATATAGGTTGTATGCTGTGTAAGCATATTGTCATCCTGATGGGTGACAGAAGTATCATTTTTATGGATGCTATACGTTTTGGCGCTGTCGTCTATAATGATGGATTGTGTGGGATTATTTCCATCGGCAATGCCTACCATCATTAGTGAAGGTTTGCCGCCGCCCGTTGCCATGTACATCTCGCTCCTTAATTTTCCGGCATGCGCAATGTACATTTTCAGCAGCATATTTGCGGACATGCTTTTGCCAGAGGTAATACTGGTAGATTCTACATAGATATCGCTGCCCGAACCTAAAGATCCAATATCTGCATTGCCGCCGGAGGAATTATTTGCAGATGAACCCGTCTGGCAGCCTTGTACTATTAAGAGGCAAAAGCAAAGTGTCGTAAGATGGAGAATTTGTTTCATTTTGATCTCATTTATGACTTGCGAAAAGGCAGGTGAAATTTTCCGTTGGTTATGGTGATGGTTTCTTTCGATGTGTCGGACAGGCTGCGCTCGCCGGTGAATTTTCCGGAGAATGTCCCCTCCACATAACCCGCCGTGATCTGCGTGATGTTTACCTCAGCTGCATCGGCATAGTGGTTTTGATTTCGGATCATTATTTCGGCAAAGGGTTCGCTGCTGAACGGTGCGCCGCCGCCGGCGGAATGGGAAATAGCCGTGGTTCCCTGGTTATGTGCAAGGATATCGATCACTTCGGCCGGGCTCTTCCCGAAATTGGTCACCTCAATTTTCACTACCCCTTTCGCCGCGTTGTTCGAAACTTCGTTGATGAAAAGATGTCTATCCGTGATCATTACAGGCTGGCCTTCCGCCTGGTAAGAAACATAGGCCTGGCCGCTGGCCGGCACGCTATTGGAAGATGACGGCATGTCTGCTGCTGCCTTATCTGCCGTTGCATTTGAGTTTGCGTTGTTGCACGCTGCGATCTGCCATACGATAAAGGCGGATGCAAACGC
>DASZWE010000364.1:0-9270 GCA_035546735.1 Puia sp. | reverse complement strand
GAGGCGTTCGATCACCACTTCCATGATCCAGTCACAGCCGGCGATATCTTTCATATTGTCGGCGAAGTTGCCCGTCTTTATTCTTTTGATCACATCCTTTGTATATACAGGGGAGGGATTGGATTTGATGGCTGCTGCGAGTGCCTCGTTCACGATCCTGTTTTTTACGGCCGGATGGTCCAGGGTGAGCTTTTTTGCCGTCTCCGCCTCATTCAGCGCCGTGGGAGCAATGTCCAACAGCAGGGTCTGAATGCCAATGCCTGCGAAATGGCAGGCAATCCTCGATCCCATTACACCACTTCCCAATACGGCTACTTTTTTTATGATCCGGTTCATGGCTTAAAATTAGTTAGTTAAACAACTATTTACTTTAAAGGTAGGGAAAATTGGAATAAAAAAGAGGCCAGCCCTTGAGAAAAAAATTGGTCTGGCCTCTTTTTAATATTGTGAAAAGGGAGAAGAGTTAGAGAATCTTACTCAGACGATCGATCTCATAATTATCGGCCTTGCTGGTCTGATCGATGCGAACCTGCATCTGATCCTGCATGAGCTTTCTCGGAAGGCTGTCTCCGCAGATATAGCTAACGGTGAGGTAGACGCCTTTCTCGATGATCATTTTATTGCCGCATATATCAGTCAGGCATACCTTATCTTCATTCTCGAAGGCGCCGGAGCAATGATATTTGTTCTTTATAGAATCAATGAGTATTTCATTTGTCTTTTCCGTAAAGGAAATGAAGCTCAGCTGGGAGTAATAGAAATAGCCCTGGATGAAATGGAACTGGATCAATACTTTCTGGCGGAGCAGCTTAGTGCGGTAGAAAAGGATCTTGTGGTCCTTGAAATCATTTATATCCTTCAGCTGGAAAGAAGGCATGCCTGTCTTCCAGATGACCCTTCTTGGATTCGCGCCGAATGGTATGTCCTGAGGCGCGATGATCGTATTGGTCAAATACGGAGAAAGATGCTCCTGTGACAGCATTTGGTGCGCAAAATCAAGATAATACTGGTTAATAAAGCTCCTGTAGTAATTTTCCTTTTCGTGGTAATAATTATTGTACCGTTGATAAGGCAGTATTTTGTATTGCAGGTTCTGTTTCATAACGCTATAGGGCGTGTTTGATATTAGATTCACCCTCGCCGACAGACCTGAGAACGGACTAATATATAGGCTGACAGGTATGCACGGAGCGGGTCTTTACTACAACGCAATTATGTTTTGCTAAGTATGATATTGCCGAAATCTAGGGGTTAAACCTTAGGTTTTTGTCCTATATCGTATGACAGTCGTTATTTTTCTACAATACATTGAAGGAGGATAATATCCCGCAGGCGTCCGGCGCGGTCCGGGATTTAGCTTACTCCCGACCCGGCGTCTATCTTGTCTCCGGGGCTCACGAAATGGAGTTTGCCGCTCTTGTCTTCGGCCATGAGGATCATTCCGTTGCTTTCAATGCCGCGCATTTTTCTCGGGGCCAGGTTGGCAACCACTACCACCTGTCTGCCAATGATATCGGCGGGGCTGAAATGCAGGGCGATGCCGGAGACGATGGTCCGTTGTTCCGTGCCCATGTCAACGGTGAGCTTTAGCAGCTTGTCCGCCTTTTCCACTTTTTCGGCCTGGAGGATGGTCCCCACTTTCAGGTCCAGTTTTGCGAAATCGTCGTATACGATGGTCGGCTTGGCCGGCGATTCGGCCGATGTTTCGGAGGGTGTCGGTGCCGGCGCCTGCTTGCCGGAGGCTGGGGCCTTACCCTGGGGTGAGGCGGGAGCGGCTGCGTCGGTCTGTTCGACCCTGGCGGCGGATGCGGCCTTCAGCTTTTCTACCTGGGCGGTTACTTCCTCGTCCTCTATCTTACGGAACAGCAGCTCGGGAGCGCGGAGGCTATAGCCTACGCTCAACAGGTTCATTTTGCCGGCATTTTCCCAGTCCAGTATTTTCTCCACCACCTTCATCATGTGCAGCATTTTCTTTGCCGTGAAAGGAAGGAATGGATTGATCAGGATGGCGAGATTAGCTGTCAGCTGCAGACATATATGAAGGCAGTTGTCGATCTTTTTCTGGTTGGCCGGTGTTTCGGCCAGGGTCCGGGCCACGATCCAGGGTTCTTTTTCCTGCATGTATTTATTGCCTTTCCTGGATAGATCAACGACCTCGAATAATGCTTCCCGGAACTTATACTGTTCCAGCAGCGCTTCGATCCTGGGTTTGGCATTTTCTATTTCCCGGATCATGGTCCGGTCGGCCTCGTCCAGGATGGCGTTGTGCAGTGCGGGGACCTTGCCGCCACACAGCTTGTGCATGAGGACGAATGTGCGGTTGACGAAATTGCCAAATATGCTGACCAGCTCGCTGTTGTTGGCGTCCTGAAAACCCTTCCAGGTGAACTCGCTGTCCTTGGTCTCGGGGGCTATGGTCGTGAGGTAGTAGCGCAGGCTGTCGGCCAGCTGGGCGCCGCCGTTGTCCTTCTTTATAAAGTCATCGATATAGTCCTGCATTTCCAGCTTCCAGTTACGGCTGGTGCTCATTTTGTCCCCTTCCAGGTTCATGAATTCATTGGCAGGGACATTGTCGGGTAAAATATTTCCATGCAATTTCAGCATGATAGGAAAGATGATGCAATGGAATACGATGTTGTCTTTGCCAATGAAATGCACCAGTTTCGTCTCCTTATCGTACCAATAAGGTTTCCAGTCCTTACCCGTGTCCAGTCCCCACTGGCGGGTGGCGCTGATATAGCCGATGGGGGCGTCGAACCATACGTACAGCACTTTTCCTTCCGCCTCGGGGAGGGGCACTTTTACGCCCCAGTCCAGGTCGCGGGTGACGGCCCTGGGCTGCAATCCGCCATCGATCCAGCTCTTGCACTGGCCCACTACATTGGCGCGCCAGTCATCCTTATGCTCCTGTAAGATCCATTCCCGGAGGAAGGCTTCATGTCTGTCCAGCGGAAGGTACCAGTGAGCGGTGCTCTTTTTTACGGGAGGCTTGCCGCTGAGGGTGCTATGCGGGTTGATCAGCTGGTCCGGGCTCAGGGAAGAGCCGCAGTTCTCACATTGATCCCCATACGCGCGCTGGTAGCCGCAGACGGGGCAGGTGCCCATGATATATCTGTCGGCGAGGAAGGTCTTCGCTTCCTCGTCATAATACTGTTCGCTCTCTTTTACTTCCAGCTCGCCGCGGCTGTTCAGGTCCAGGAAGAACTCCTGGGAGGTCTCATGATGGATGGGTTCGCTGGTCCGGTGGTAGATATCGAAAGAAATGCCCAGATCGGCGAAATTCTCTTTGATCAGCTGATGGTATTTATCGATGATGGCGCGTGGCGTGGTGCCTTCTTTCATGGCCTGGATAGGGATGGCCGTCCCGTGTTCGTCGCTGCCGCAAATAAATGCCACATCCCGGCGCTGGGCCCTTAAATATCGTACGTATATATCCGCAGGCAGATAGGCCCCCGCCAGATGGCCGATATGTTTCAGTCCATTGGCATAAGGCAAGGCTGCCGTGATCAGGTATCTTTTTGGTTGATTCATCCGTTGGTCCTATTTACGCTAAGGACGGCAAATTTACGGATTTTCGGGCTCCTAACGAACCGGAGGTTCGTTAGGAGCAGGCTTATTCCTGCAGATTGAATTCCACGGAGGCATTGCGTTTATAGTCAGTGGATAGGAATAGATTATAGGTCTTGCCATGCACCGTGACCTCCATCAGTGCTGTATTGGGCGGCAGCTTGCCCAGATTTTCCGCGAATAGTACAAGCCTGTTCACGGGCAGGCTTTTGTCGATGGGAAGGACGAGCGTTTTTGCCTGTGCGGTGAGCCTGAGATGTGAAAGGACCAATTCATTGTTCAGGTAGAGGCTGACCGAGTCGCCGTCTATTTCACCATTGTCATACAGATCAATACGGATGGAATCGATGCCCTGGACAGGGATCTTTGCTGCTAAGATGGTGTTCCTGCCCAGGAAGGCGCCCATCTGCCGCTGTTGGGTGGAGTCTTTTTTCTTATGGGTAATAATGGCCACCGGGATGAAGGGAGGCGCTTTTTTCTCCAGGCGGATGGACAGCTCGGGTAGTTTTTCATTACTGTTCCGGGTGGTGCTTTGCCAGTGTCCCTCCAGGATATCTTTGTGATTGATGCGTTTGTAATAAAGGACATAGAATCCGCCCGGTGGGCGTCCCATTACTTTTTGCAGGTCTGCCGCGTCGGGGGGCGCCTGTTCAACGGGGAGGCCTGCGATGATGATATTGTTCTTTCCGCCTTCCGGTCTGTTGACATTGACGCTGTCCTCCCGGATAGTGAGGATGGAGTCGCGTCCGTAATAACGGCCGCTGATGACGATGTGTTTGATGTAGTGGGACACCGGAAAATACCAGTGTAGTACGCCTCCGAAGCTGGAGTCGGCAGAGGTGATCGTTAGTACCAGCTTCTGCCGCTGGTCAGATGATGAGCTGGTGGCGTCTCCTGTCCATTGGCCTGTGAGATCCTGCGCCTGTCCTGTAAGTTCCCATCCACACAATAAGATCACCAATAACCAACGCATGCTTTGTATAGCTTGATTTAAAAGCGGCAAGTTATGCTCAAAATTCAGATGATCCGAAAAAAGTTTAGTTAACTTCGGAGCCATGAAGCGTAAACATTTTCTTTCCTCCCTCCTTACCGTAGGGGCGGGGGCTGCTCTTCCCGTATTGGGCGCTACAGGGCCGCAGGTTGAGCAGGCATCAACGATTGACAAACCTTTTTCACCCATTATTCCCGATTATCTTTCGACGGGCGACACCATTGGGATCACCTGTCCTGCGGGGTTTATTACATTGAAGGAGATAGAACCTGCCATGCAGCAGATAGAAAGCTGGGGGTTTAAGATAAAGATCGGCGACACAGTAGGTAAGAGAGACTTTAGCTTTGGCGGCACCGATGCGGAAAGAGCGGCCGATCTGCAGCAAATGATAGACGATCCCGGCTTGAAAGCCATCCTTTGCGCCAGAGGGGGATACGGCGCTGTACGTATTGTCGACCGGCTGGATCTTAGCGGCCTCTCCAATTATCCGAAATGGGTCATCGGCTTTAGCGACATTACGGTCCTCCTTTGTCATATCCACCGCAATCTGAATATGGCTGCCATACATTCCAAGATGTGCAACAGCTTCCCTGACGACTGGAGTAAGGCCGAGCCTGTACAGGTGGATTCTATTCTTTCCATCCGGGAAGCGTTGACGGGTGGGGTGATACAGTACCCTGTCGAAGTGAATGAGAAGAACAAGACAGGTATTGCGGAAGGGCTGCTGGTGGGTGGCAATCTGAAGACGATAGAGACGCTGTCCGGTACCCGATCCGATATAGATACGGTGGGAAAGATCCTCTTTGTGGAGGATACGGGTGAGTACCTATACAGCATCGATCGTATGTTCTGGAACCTGGAACGTACCGGTAAGCTGGGCGGGTTGCAAGGTCTTATCGTAGGGGGCTTTAAGATAAAGCCTGACGATCCGGGCGAAGAATTTGGGAGGACTTTATATGACATCGTGCTGGAAAGGGTCAGCGCCTATAATTTCCCTGTGGCCTTCGACTTTCCCGTCGGTCACCAAAAGAATAATTTTGCCCTGAAATATGGGATGTCCCACCGGCTGACAGTCACCGCCGAAAAAGTAATGCTGGAGGGTGTTGCATGATACAGATACCACCTTATTTGCACCCTGGTGATACCATTGCCCTCGTCTGCCCTGCCGGCTATATGGCGCCGGAGAGCGCGCAGACCTGTATCGAGACCCTGCGCAGCTGGGGTTATACCGTGCAGGCGGGAAAGACAATGGATAGTCATTCCGAGAATTATTTTTCCGGTACGGATGAGGAAAGACTGGCGGACCTGCAGCAGGCGCTGGACAATCCTGCTGTAAAGGCCATCCTTTGTGGGCGCGGCGGTTATGGCCTTAGCCGTATCGTCGACAAAATAGATTTTACGGCCTTTGAGAAAAACACCAAATGGATCATCGGCTTCAGCGATATCACCATCCTGCATGCGCATATCTACACCAACTATAAAACCGCCAGTCTGCATGCGCCCATGGCGGGCGCCTTCAACGAAGGCGGAGCAGAAGGCGCGTATGTGAGCTCGCTACGCGCGGCCATGGAAGGAAGGAAAGCCCGCTACACCTGTGCCGTGCATCCCTTCAACAGAACAGGCCAGGTCACGGCGCCATTGGTGGGGGGAAACCTTTCCCTGCTGGCGCACCTATGTGGTACTGTTTCTGAAATAAAAACAAAGGGAAGGATACTTTTTCTGGAAGATGTGGGAGAATACCTGTACAATGTGGACCGGATGTTGCAGCAGCTGAAGCGTAACGGCCGTCTGGACAAGCTGGCGGGCCTCGTCATCGGAGGCTTTACGGAGATGAAGGATACCACGCGGCCTTTTGGTCAGACCGTTCATGAGATCATCCGTGATATTGTAAAGAAATACGACTATCCTGTCTGCTATGATTTCCCTGTCAGCCATGGCGGCGACAATTATGCGTTGAAGCATGGGATGGAATATACTCTTACTGTTGGGATGGGAGGGGTCACATTGGAGGAGTGAGCAGCTCATCCACCAATCCCAGTTCTTTCCCTTCTTCGGCGCTCATGAATTTGTCCCTCCGGAACAGCTCGTCCACCTTTTCCAGCGAAAGGCCGGAGTTCCGGGATATCAGCCCGTAAATCTGGTTTTGCATTCTCTCCTGCTCACGATAGGCGATACCCACATCCTCCGTATATCCTTTTGCGCCGCTGCTGGCGGGATGCATATGAATGGTCGCATGCGGCAATGCATAACGTTGTCCCCTGGCGCCCGAGGTAAGGAGGACCGTGCCCATGCTCATGGTGGCGCCCACTGCAACGGTGGCGACGGGAGATTTTATCATTTTCATGGTGTCATAAATGGCAAAGCCGGCGTAGACGCTGCCTCCGGGGCTGTTGATATAGAGTTTGATGGTATCGTGATTCTCGCTGTCCAGGTACAATAGCTGTGCGATGACAAGATTAGCTATCTGGTCGTCGATGCCTGTGCCCAGGAATACGATCCTTTCTTTTAACAGCTGGCTGTAGATGTCGAAGGCGCTCCGGGAAGAGCTGTCAACGACGGTAGGTATCAAGGTCATATCAGGAAAATATGGAGGTTATCTGCCGATGGAAGGAGGCGTCGTTCATCAGACGCGTGTACAGCGATGTCAGCTCCTCTTTCTTTTCCTTCCGGGAAGCCCATTGTAAGAAGGCATGCGTCTTACGCTGCCATCCGACCTTTTCTTTCAGCCCGGGTTGAAGGAGCATCCTGGCCTGGAATACCAGTCTGTCGGCGCCCTTCATCGTATGAAGGAGGTACCGGTCGATGTCCTGTACTTCACGCAACTGTTTCCTCATACACATTCGTTTTTGTCAGTTTTTCTCTTAATTTCTCCAGGCATTTGTACTTCTGTACTGTAGCGGAATGCGTGGACCTGTAGTTGAATTTTTCTGCGATGGCCGGCATGGACAATCCCTCGTAATAAAAGGCCCGTAACAGCCGTATACAGGAGGTTCCGGCTGTCTGTACATAATCCCACAGCAGGCGGTATTTTTTCTCCGGATCGGCCGGCGGCTCTTCGGCGATGCTATCGCTGAGCTGTATGCTGTCGGTGACTTGCATGCTGTCGCGACGTTCCTTGCATTGCTTGAACCAGCATATGCGGGCGATGCCTGCCAGGTAGCGGGTGGGAATAACGGCGGGGGGAAGCCGATGATCCCGCATCCTTTCGAGGTAGATGATCATGGCATCGTGAAAGATGTCCCTTGCGGTGGGGAGGTCGGCGCCCAGGCTGTGTAAAAGCTTTGCTACCTGCGGGAAGGCTTCGCGATAAACAGACTCCAGCTGTTGTGCTTCCATATGTCGAAGTTCTTTGTTCATATAATCCAGTATCAAAAATGAAGTGCATATCACCCAAGCTGTAAAAAAATTATGGCTTGATGATTGTAGAATTTACGACGAAATCCGGCAAAGGTGACTTTGTAACCATCAATCTACTATATATGAAACTGAAAACCATGGTGATTGCTCTCCCAAGTGTCTTATTATTAGGTAGTTGTGTATCCAGTAAAAAATTCAAGGCTTCCCAGAGCGCTCTTGCGTCCGTTCGGAGTGACAGCGCCCGGCTGGCGGGTAAAGTAGCTGACCAGGAAGCGGCGATTGGGCAATTAAAGCAACAGGTTGGGGACCTTAACAGCAAGATCAATGACCTCAAGAGCCAGGCGGGTCGGTTAAGCAGCGACGTGGCCAATAAGAACTCGCAATTGGGCAAGAGCCAGCAGGAGCTGGCGGAGCAGCAGCGCAAGCTGGAACAGCTGCAGGCCCTGATGGATCAGCAGAAGCGGGCTACTCAAGCCATTCGTCAGAAGATGACGGATGCGTTAGTGGGCTTCAAATCCAGCGAGCTGACCGTATCTGTCAAGAATGGAAAAGTATATGTAAGTCTGCAGGAGAACCTGCTCTTTCCATCCGGCAGTGCGGTGGTCAATCCAAAAGGGAAGGAGGCGCTTGGCAAGCTGGCCGAGGTGTTGAACAACAATCCGGATATTACGGTGAACATCGAGGGGCACACGGACACTGTACCCATCCGCACGCGGTTCAAGGACAATTGGGATCTGAGCACTGCACGGGCCAATGCCATCGTGCGCATTCTGACCACCGACTATAAGGTAGATCCGGTGCGGATAGAAGCATCCGGCCATAGTCAATATGATCCTGTAGCCACCAACAGCACGCCGGAGGGTAGGGCTCTCAACAGGAGGACGGAGATCATTCTTTCCCCGAAATTGGATGAGCTGTATAAATTACTGGAGACAGGGAGTTCGGAGTGAGGGGCGTAAGTAGTTTTTCTTAGGCGGCCGAAGTTTTAACCGCAGTAAACACATTTAAGGGTTGTATGGCAGGCTTTTTTTGAGTAGCATTGCTGTCAGAGCCACCAGCTGACGGGTGTAAAGCCTGTCTGGCGACAACTCGGTTAAGGTTTATGGACGGCCGAATTTGGCCGAACAAAAAGGATGCGCAAGCATCCTTTTTATTTTGGGGCGAATGGAACCTGGGGGTTGGGACGCCTCCGTCGGGCGGGGATTGCATTTTCCGATGTCTTTGTCTATTTTAGAGCCTCTAAACTTTTATGTCTATGATCATGCCCCACACCCCCCCGCTGCTGCGAATGGTAACCGTTTGTTGTATTGTTATCTCCCTGCTTGTTTCCTGTGGGCACAAAGACCCGTCCGGTG
>DASZWE010000363.1:0-10408 GCA_035546735.1 Puia sp. | reverse complement strand
AATCCCGCGAATATCCTTTCCAACCCTGCTGTCAATATCATCAAGGCAATACCTGCGACGTGGGATGAGACGATCGTGCTTCCCGGCTCCGGGATAGGCGAGATGGCTGCCATGGCCCGCCGGAAGGGGAACAGATGGTTTATCGCCGTCATGAATGGGAACGCTCCGCGAACGATAAAGATACCATTGAATTTCCTGAAAAGCCCCGCCACTGCCTCCATGGTGAAAGACGTCCCCGGAAATTCAGGATCGGAAACAGTGGAACAGGGAAATTATAAGGCCGGCGATATTGTTGAGCTCAACCTGGAGGCGGGTGGCGGATATTTAATGCTGTTGTCGCCGGCGGCGGCTCCGCTGGTGTACAATGTGCGGGATTATGGAGCCACCGGGGATGGCGTCACGCCGGATGGAAATGCCATCAACAAGGCCATCGAGGCCGCTGCCGGCGCCGGAGGGGGTACCGTGTATTTCCCGGCGGGCAATTATCTTTCGTACACCATCCATCTGGCCAGTCATATCTCGCTGTATATCGATCAGGGCGCTACGATCATTGCGGCGGCTCCCGTGGGTGGCGTCGGCTATGACAAGCCGGAACCTAACCCTTTCGACAAGTACCAGGACTTTGGACACAGTCACTGGAAGAACAGCCTTATTTATGGCGAGGGGCTGCATGATATTTCCATTTTAGGACAGGGGCGTATCTGGGGCAGGGATCTGACGAGGAGCACCAAGGTTCCCGAAGGAGGCGGCAATAAGGCCATCAGCCTGAAGCTTTGCTATAATGTCACCATTCGGGATATATCCGTCCTGCATGGGGGGCATTTCGCCCTCCTTGCTACGGGCGTAGACAATCTTACCATCGACAATATGAGGGTGGACACCGACAGGGACGGGTTCGATATCGACTGTTGCAAGAATGTGCGGGTGTCCAACTGTACCGTGAACTCGCCTTTTGACGACGGCATTTGTCTGAAGAGCTCGTTTGGGCTGGGGTATAGCCGGGCCACCGAGAATGTGACTATCACCAATTGCCAGGTCAGCGGGTATGATGAGGGCAGTCTGCTGGATGGTACATTCCGGCGTACGTATAAAAAGTATTCGGACAGTACTACGACGGGACGTATCAAAATGGGGACTGAATCCAATGGGGGATTTAAGAATGTCACTATTTCCAACTGTGTGTTCGACTATTCGAGGGGGTTAGCGCTGGAGACCGTGGATGGAGGACTGCTGGAAGACGTGACCATCACCAATATCACCATGCGGGACATCGTGAATGCGCCCATTTTTATACGGCTGGGAGCCCGGCAGCGGGGACCGGATAGCATACCTGTGGGCGCATGCCGGAGGATCATCCTCAGCGATATTGTCGTGTACAATGCCGACTATCGTCATGGCGCGATCATCAGCGGGCTGCCGGGACATCCTATCGAGGACCTGGAAATGCATAATATCCGCATTTATTACAAGGGGGGTGGCACGGCTGAGATGGCGCGGCGGGTGGTGCCTGAATTCGAGAAGGATTATCCGGAGCCATACCGGTGGGGAGTGATGCCCGCCTATGGGTTTTTTATACGGCATGTCAACGGTCTGAAGATGCGGGATGTGGATGTCAGCTATATGAGTCCCGAGCACCGGCCTGCCTTTGTGCTGGATGATGTAAAGGGGCAGGACCTGGAGGATGTACATGGAGAGCAACTCTCTTTTAAATAATTGAAGAACCCCGCATTCGCGGGGTTCTTTATTGGTTATTTTTTAATCAGTTTGATGGTTTTACTAAATCCTCCCTGTTCCACTTTCAGTATATATACTCCCGGCGGGTAGCTGCTGGCGTCTATATCCACTACACCGCTGGACTGGCCCACTATTCTGACCTGCAGCTGTTTGCCATCTGCGCTGTACAATCCCAGCCGGGTCTGGCCCTGACCGGCCAGCGATAGATAGAGGCGGAAGACGCCGGTGGAGGGATTGGGGGATACTTCCGCGATATTCACCGGCTTGTCGGTGGCAAGGTTGTTAGCATCCGTGCTGATCAGCTTGTCGCTGTTGGCGGCGGAGACCTGGTCCTTGCCGCATACGGCCCTTGTGCTGTAGGCGAGATCGATGCGGGTGAATCCAAAATTATCTTCCCAGTCGATGAGGGCGATAGATGGGAGTGGCGTATTGTGGAAATACGGCGTGGTAGTAGAGAAGGTCGTATCGCCGGGTGGTACCGTGATACTACCGTGCTGATCGGTCCCGACGAGGAGCCAATCCACCTTCACTTCAAAAGGGTTGCGGTTGTCGACTTCCCAATTGCGGATGTGGTTGGGATCGCTGGAGCAAAGCGGTCTGATGTCGAGATCCTTTACAAAGAGATTAGGGAATTTCACATCGCCCACGGCTTTGTCCGCCCTGATGAGGCCATAGCCTGTGGCATAATCGAAGCCTTTGTCGAAGCCCGTTGTATAGGGGTTATCCATGTCCACCGCGTGTGTCTGCAAGATACCCTTTATTTGTGCGGGGGTAATGGTATGCAGCTTCTGCGCATCGATCATCAGGGCTGCGACGCCTGCGGCATGGGGCGCGGCGGCCGAGGTGCCGAAGAAATTGGGGAAGGTATCGCTATCCTGCTGGATATCGCCGTTGCCGAATGGGTCGAAGAAGGAGGTATTGCCTCCATCGGGTGCAATAATCTCTGGTTTGTGGCGGATCAGCGGTGCGATGCGCTGGCCGTTGATGTCATAATAGTTTGCCACGCCTCCTACGGAAGAGAAGCCTTCCACGACGGGAGTATCCATTCCATAAGGAGGTGTCTGCAGGTACCAGGCGGCGCCTGTAGCGATGGCTCCGTCGGCCTTGGCGTGCCCAACGAGAGCGGGAGCGAGGATGCCGGGGATGGCGGGATTGGTGAGATAGAAGAGCGCGTCGTTATAAAGCAGGTATTTTAATCGGGTGGGATCGGGACCGGCGTATTTTACGATGACGAGGTAGAAGGTAACGCTATTGGTGGGGTTGAAATATCCGAACAGCTCTATCGGGTCTCCGCTACGTATATTGTCGGAGGCTCCGGCCGCCACGATCTGTCCCTGGCTGTTGAGGAGATAGATGTCCAGGTCGGACGCGCATCCTACCCCACTGGCGGAGAAGGAGGACTGATCCCATTGGAAGGAGCTGATGAATATGCCGCCCGGCGGGATATAGATGGGCTGGAAATAACGGGGAGGGTCACCCGGTCCGCTAAAGTTATGGGCGGTGCCGCCACCTGCGCCCAGGGGTTCATAGGTGGTGGGGTGATAGTTGTCTTCGTAGGAGCGGATGCTGGAATTGCCGGCAGCCGAGAAATAGGTGACGCCTCTGCTCTTTACCTGGTCGATGGCCTGGGCGATGATCCCATCCTGAAAATAGGGTTCGGCGAAATAGATGATATCGTCTGTGATGACATTGCAGCCTGCGTCCGCCAGTTGCAGGATGCCCTGGGCGAAATCCGCCATTCCGTTGTTAGCAGTATGGAAGGCCAGTTGTGCACCAGGCGCTACGTCGTGTACTATCTCCGACATGGCGCGTCCTTCGTCGGTGCCGCCTGAGTCCAGGTCTTCCAGTATTTGAACGGGTTTTTTATAGTTGAAGGGGTTGCCGGGACCGGGGAGTTCGCCGTGGGCTACGCCTGTGGCGGCGCCGCCGAGGTTATTGTAGCTGTCGGAGAGGATGCCAACCTTGACACCCGAGCCATCCACCTTATATTTTTTCCGGGCGATGTAAGAGAGCTGGGCTGTGTCGCCCTGGGTGACGACGGGGGTGGGGCGGGCAGCTACGCGCAGAGGTTTATACGCTGGCTTGACCCAGCGGATGGCGGCGGCTGCTTCCAATTGAGGAAGGGCATTGAGCGGGATGAGGCCGGAGATGACCCTTCCATAGGTGGCTTTTACCTGGAACCCCATTTTCAGGAGCTCGGCCCTGGTGGTTTGAAGGTCGCCTGTCGCCGTCACATCCACCACAATCTTATCTCCTTTGATCTGGAGATAGGAGCTTAGCGCGTCGGTATGGACGGTGGGCTTTTGAGTGGATGGAGCAATTTTTCCATTGGGGCCATAGGTGTCGGACAGCTTCTTCAATTCAGGGCTTAGCCTGGAGGGAACTTTTGGAGGGGTTGTCTCATTGGGTGAGGGGCCACTGAAAGCAGGGTCTCCTTTTACCTGGGCATGGAGGGTGGTAGCAGAAAAGGCAAGCAGGACCCACACCACAAGGTGTAGTACAGTTTTCTTCATTTTACAAGAGGTTTAATGATTAATGAAGAAAAAGGTACACTATTTTCTAATATGGGAAATGGGGAATTTGTCCACCATCAAGGGCTTTCGCGTACTCCATATACTGTGGTTCTTTGTATGCAAGCCCTGCCTGTATCAGCAGTGTCGAAAAATCCTTGTTATTATAGGGAGTGATCTCCTGGTATTCCCATTTTTTTTCACCCATGGCGTAGGGCCGCAGCCAGTCCAGGGCTGTGCGGATGCCTGCGCCCGTCCTGTTATGATAATCCCACAGGTCTACGCCGACGAGGGCGCCGATCTTCGACAGATCGAAAAATGCCTGCAGGTTGTAAGCGCTGTAATGCATGGAATTGGTCCGGGCCAGCTCGAGGGGCATCTTCCCATCCGGCTCGATCTGGCTTTCTATGCGGCTCTTGCCTTCCTCCACCAGCTGTCTGGCCTTGTCCCTGTCTCCGATGAACAAGGCATAATCCGCGGCCTGGGCAAGATACCAGACGCCATGATTGTTCTTTGTGCGGTGCTCGTCTTGTCCTTTTTGACTGGTGAGCATCCAATGAAGGTATTGTCCATACCATGCGCGGAGCGAGTCAGCGTTGGCGTTTGACCAGGATGCGGAGCCTTCCAGCAATCCGGCTGCGTCGGCAATGCCCATCAGGGCGATGGTCTCGATGATGCCGATGCCTCTACCGTCATTTTTACCTGGTATGGCCTGTCCATATTCCAGGTGCGGGTTCATGCGGCTGCTGTCTTCCAGGAACCATCTTTTCAGCAGTTCGGCCGTCTTGGCGGCATATTTTTCCTCACCTGTGACATACCAGGCGAGGGAGAGGGCATGGGTGGCATTTTCCAACTGGCCTATGTATGTCCTGTCCGTGATCTTGTATATTTCCGGATTGCGTTGCCCATCCAGGCTCTTATACGGCAGACCGTTGGGTTTGCTGCTGTCGTACCAGAAATAAGGCGCCTGGCTCATGTAATCGTGCTTGTTGCCGCTGGTGGGCGTACGTTGCTTGAACATGACGGAGACCGGCTGCATATCCAGGTATTTATCGGCCTTTTTTTTCAGATCCTCCGCCTGCTGCAGGGCCTGGGGATCCTTTTCTGCATACTTCATTTTTAACAAGGCCAGCTGGTCTGCGTCCATGAGAGAGACCTGAGGAATGTTGGCGGCGCTGCCGGCGACGAATTTCACCTTATAGGCTGTCACTGTTTTAGCGTTGAAGCCCGGGACGTACAGGATCTTGTTTGCCCTGTCATAATGGATGTCGGCCGTATTTTTTTTCGCGAGATGAGAATCCAGTAAAAGCTCCTTGCGTCCATCGGCATACACATAATACACGTAGCCTATCCATTCAGAGACGATGAGATCGCCCTTGCCGGCTTCTTCTACGCCATCTCCGCCGTTGGGAAGGGTAGTGATGGTGCGAGGTGTTCCACCACCCGCGCTGACGATGAGGACCGCCTTGTTGGCCAGGATGTATAGACTGTCGCCGCTGGCTTTTACGCCGTTGGCTCCGGCGAGACCATCCATGAATAGTTTCGGCACATCCTTTTCGATCTTATAAACCTTGCCGGCCTTCGAGTCCGACACGTATACGGTTCCTTTTTTATCCACGGTGACATCATTCAATCCCGTGGCTCCCTGGATGGGGATCTTTTTTTCGATCCTGCCACGCCGGATGTCGATGACCACCACGTCGCCGATATCGGCTACATAGAGCCTGTTCTCCCACCGGCCCAGTCCTTTGGGCGCATTCAGTCCCGTGATCCAGGAGGGGTCATAGCCCTTGCCATCCACGCCCAGCTTGCCGACGCCACCCTTGCCATCTGCGTCCCATCCTCCTCCGTCGATAAGGGATACATATAAGGTCTTGCCCGTAGCATCGGGCAGGACGGATTCGGGAATAGCGATGATCGTGTCTGTCTCCCAGAGCTTGTCGAGCGTGGGATGCTGCTGCGCTGATGCGATAAAGGGTAGTGAAAGACCCAATGTAAAAAGGAACCTGGTCATGCGTATGATTTTTTCAAACTAAAGTTACTGAATTCACGCTGGTAGGCAAGAGGGCTTTTGCCGGTGATCAGCTTAAAATATTTATAGAAGCTGGTGAAGTTGGAAAAGCCGCTCTCATAACAAAGCTGCTTGATGCTGAGATTATTTTCGATGAGCAGCTTGCAGGCATGTCCTACTCTTATTTCTATGAGGAATCGGGAGTAGGTCTTGCGGGTCCTGGATTTGAAGAACCGGCAGAATGAGTTGGGACTGATATTGGCCACTGCGGATATTTCCTCCAGCAGTATGGGGCGTCTGAAGTTCTTCAGGCTGTATTCATAAATGGTATTTATACGTTCGTACTCGGCTTCCTGGAAGGTATGCTGAAAGCCGATGGATGACAGCTGCCGGGTCTGTGGCGATACGGCAATGGTATACAGTGCCTCTATCAGCAGCAGCAGTCGATGCATGCCATCTGCTTCCAGGATCTTTTCCAGCAGATCGGCTACTTTTTTTCTGGATTCTCCCTCCACCTGTATCCCTCTTTTGGCTTTGTCGAGGACTGTCTTAAGATGGACCGTCTCGGGAAGATGCAGGAATGCGTCCCCACAAAAATTCGCACAAAAATGCGCGACACGTACGTCGGCCGTCGCATCCATATGCTCTTCAAAATAGGCGTCGTCAAAACGCCAGTAATGCGGCAGGTTGGATCCTACGAGGACTACATCCCCCGCGCGGAATCGTTGCATATTATCTCCTACGAACTGAGTCCCTTGTCCTCTCTTGAAATGTATCAATTCAACTTCTGTATGAAAATGCCATCGATTGTTGATATATGGAACGAGATCCCGGCGGACGCTGAAAGAGTGTCCGGGTTCCCTGGAAACTTTAAGCAGTTGAGGTCTCATTGTAAATAAGGTTGAAGGATATCAAGTTGGAGAAAAATGTAATCACTACAACTATCTGAGGACCGGTTTATTTACGGAAACGGTTGCATGAAAAGCTACTACAACGTTTTCGTAGAAAATCCGGAGGAGAGTATAAAAATCCTGTAATTTTCCTATGTACCAACTGCCTGCCAATGAATACGGTAAACCTCAAGCAACTAGCAAAAGAGTTGAACCTAAGCGTGTCCACCGTGTCCCGTGCGCTGCGGGATAGCTGGGAGATCAGCACGCCGACCAAGCAAAGGGTCTTCGATCTGGCAAAAAAAATGAATTTTCAGCCTAATCCTTACGCCAGCAGTCTTCGTAAACATCGTAGCCGTACAATTGCAGTAGTCATTCCGGAAGTGGCCAACAATTTCTTTGCGCTTGCGATAAAAGGTATCGAGACGATTGCGCGGGAGAAGGGGTATCATGTACTGATATACCTCACGAATGAGGATGGTAGCGAGGAGATGTCGGTGGCTGCGAATCTGCAGAGCGGGCGGGTAGATGGGGTGATCCTGTCGTTGTCGGGTGAGACGAAGGATATGCGTCACCTGGTGGAGCTGCAGCAGCGGAATATACCGTTGGTATTTTTTGACCGTGTCTGCGACAGTATAGATGCGCCCAAGGTGATGACCAATGATTATGAGAGCGGATTTGTCGCGACGGAACATTTGATCAAGGCAGGCTGTCAGCGGATAGCGCATCTGACCATTTCCATGAGCCTTTCCATTTCCCACAAAAGAATGAAGGGGTATACGGATGGGCTGTTACGATATGACAAACCTTACGAGGATAATATGATCGTTCATTGTGAGGGCAGCGATGAGGAGAACTATAAAAAGATAAGGGACCTGCTGGCTTCCGGCCAGCGTCCTGACGGGATCTTTGCCTCTGTGGAGAAGCTGGCTGTGCAGGTGTATCATGCCTGCCGGGAGCTGGGACTGGAGATACCCGGGGATGTCAAGATCATTGGGTTTTCCAATCTTGTCACGGCCAGCCTGCTGAGCCCTGCTTTAACGACGATTGCCCAGCCGGCCTATGAGATGGGGAAGGAGGCCGCTACTATTTTGTTCAGGCGTCTGGAGAAGAAGTATATCCTTACGCCGGACGATCGGGTAATATTGCCGGCGAGGCTGGAGGTAAGGAATTCCACGCTGTGAGTCCGAATGTTTGGGCCAGGAGCTCATAGGAGCGTAGTCTGTCCTCGAAATGTTCTGTAAAGGTGCTGATCACTATTTCCCCGACGCCTGCCTCTTCGGCGAGCGTGGTCAGCTGTTGTCGTATCTGTTCGGGGCTGCCGACGGCCATGCGCTGCCGGTTGAACAATACGCGTTGCCATTCCTGCTCTGTATAGACCTGCTCTTTTGCCAGCGCGTAGCTGGGTATTTCATCGAATCTTCCTCTTTCGAAATTATACAGCCTGTAATCCATGACGGCTTGTACTTCTTCTACTTTCCGCGGATCGTCGGAACAGAAGGCGAATATGCCGATGCTGGCCCTTGGAGCAGACAGCTGTGGGGAGGGACGGAATTTTTCTTTATAGACGCGGATGGCTGTGGCGGCCCCGATGGGGTTGATGAACTGTGCATAGGAGAGGCTTATGCCGAGGTGGGCGGCGAGGTAGGCGCTTTCGCCGCTGGAGGTGAGCATCCAGAGGTCGGGTCTTGTAGCGATACGGGGGATGGCCCGTACTTTTCCGTGGATGGTGCCGGATGTGCTGGCGTCGGAGAGGAAGGCGTCCAGGTCTTTAAGCTGGTTGATATATTCCTGGGGATCGAAGGTATTGGAGGGGTTGAGCAGCTGGGCGGTAATGCGGTCGCCTCCGGGGGCGCGGCCCAGGCCGAGGTCGATGCGACCGGGATAAAGAGCTTCCAGCAGGCGGAAGTCTTCCGCTACTTTCAGGGTGCTGTGGTTGGGGAGCATGATGCCGCCGCTGCCCAGCCGGATATGTTTGGTCTCTGCTGCCAGGCGGGCGATGAGTATTTCGGGGGAGGCGCCTGCGAGGGTGGTGGTATTGTGGTGCTCGCTTAGCCAGTAGCGGCGGTATCCCAGGCTGTCCGCCCAGCGGGCCAGCTGGATGGTCTCCCGGAGGGCTTCGGATGCGTCGCTGCCTTTCCGGATGGGGGTCTGGTCCAGGACGCTGAGCTGGAGTATAGGTTGCATAGAGGGAATAACATGCCGGCTGGCAAAAGGTTGAGAGGGCCTGTTCCTATGGGAATGTGTCCAAAAATCCGTATATTCCTTGTACCAAGAAATCATTTTTCATGAAATACGCACTACTATTACACATGGGCATATTGTTATTCCTTTACGAGGCCACCGCCCAGGGCACCGTGGTCGCCTCTGGCGGGCCCAACCGCATGGTGGAG
Source organism: Puia sp. (assembly GCA_035546735.1). GTDB lineage: Bacteria > Bacteroidota > Bacteroidia > Chitinophagales > Chitinophagaceae > Puia. The sequence continues at coordinate 870 of DASZWE010000363.1, read as the reverse complement.
GCATTAACCAAGGACTGGAAACTGACGGTCGTCACTTCGGGCGCTCAGTTTGAAGAGGGCAGCCTTTACTCCGGCTCGATGTTCTACAACCCGGATTGGAGCAAGGGGTATATCAGGCTTTCGGACAACAAAGAGGCGGGAGATCTGTCCCTGCGATACAATGCATATACCAACCAGCTCTATATGAAGCGTGACAGCGATGTGCTGATCGTGGATGGCGCCGCGTCGCCGGTGTCGGAATTCGGCCTGGATATGGACGGCAGCATGAAGGTCTTTCGGAGAGGGTTTCCGGCTGTCGGCAGCAATACTGCCCAGACTTTCTATGAAGTGGTGGCGCCGGGAAAGTTCTGCCTGCTGGAGCTGCACGCCAAGCGGCTGGTGGAAAAGACCGATATCAACCACGTGCGGATAAAGGAGATGGAGGATGCCGGGTTCTGGTATGTCTTCGATGGCTCCGACAACAGGATAAATGAGATCAGGCATAATAAGAACGCACTATTGGAGGCCCTTCCGGGGCAAGCCGGTGCACTGAAGGCCATCATCCAGGAGAAGAAGCTGCGGCTGAAGGACAACGAGGATTGGGTGATCTTATTTAATGAGTTGAACAGCAGGCATTAACTTCGGGCAAGAAAACTTGCAGGGATGGGATTTCTTGTCTATATTTGATATCATTATGATATCAAAATAATAGTTATGCAAACTGAAAAAATACTCAAAGGCGGCAATGGATATTTTGCCCTTGTCCTTGCCGTGCTTTCCTTTATCGCGATGCTTGTATTTTATATGACGGAGGCCCCCGGGATTGGCGCTTTCATGACGGTAGCATTCCTCTACATATCGAGGGGCCTCGTTGTTATCAGTCCCACTACG
>DASZWE010000362.1:0-5939 GCA_035546735.1 Puia sp. | reverse complement strand
CGGCTATGCGCAGCCGAAGCAGATGATCGTCCTGGATGGTGAGCAGCGGTACGGTGGCGCCTACCAACGCGCCTGCATCCGCCTGGCGGGCCGTAATGACCCCTGTAAACGGAGCGACGATATAGAGATAGCCCGATACTTCCTTGCTGGCCTGCGCCTGTTTGCGGGCAGCTTCATAGGCTGCGCTGTCGGCGAGCATCTGGTCGTGACCCCGTTCAAGATCCACCGGCGCTACGATACCCGGCGTAGGCGCTTGTGCCGCCCTGTACAGGCGGAGATAGTTATCCTTGCTGCCGGCGTATTTAGCTCTGGCCGCCTGCAGAGTTGCCTGCATTTCTTCCAGCTTTGTGTCCACTTCAGGAGCTTCGATGATCGCCAGCGTCTGGCCTTTCTGCACCCGTGCGCCGATGTCTACTTTCATAGTACGGACAAATCCCTGGACCTTGGCATATAATTCCGCGCGCTGGTAGGGGAGCAGCTCGGCGGGGAGCTCTACCGTCTTTTTTAATGTGTCGGTGTGGAGGATAAAAGCCATTGCCGTGTCCTGTGCGGGGGCGCCCTGTTGAGCGTTATCGGGCTTGCCATCGTGGCTACCGCATGCCGTCCATAGTATGGCGAGAGTTAGGAGCAGAAATGATGTGCTACGAATGATCATAATTTTTACTGTTAATATCGTCGGGATCCAATGATAGACTTTTATACGGCGATCTACCTATCACCCAATGATAGGCAGGCGGGAGGAAGAACAGGACGCTCAGTGTGGAAAAGAGCAGTCCGCCTATCACCGCCACACCAAGAGGAGCTGTCTGGTCGCCGCCCCTCATGAGACCCAGGGCCAGGGGTATCATGCCTACGATCATCGCTGCGCTGGTCATGAGGATGGGTCTAAGGCGTGATCCTGCCGCCTCCAGCCAGGGGGAGGGATGCGCCTCTTTCCGGGAACGTTCGGCCTGGGTGATGAAGAGCACTCCATTGGCAATGGATACGCCTGCCGCCATGAGTATGCCCATATAGGATTGTATGTTCAGAGAATGTCCTGTCAGCAGCAACAGCAACATGGAGCCGCCGATGACAGCGGGGACTACGGAAAGAAGGACCAGGGCTACGCGGAAGGATTGGAAATAGACCGCCATCGTCAGGACAATGACCACCACCGCGATGAGGAGGCCAAACCGGAGATTGCCCAATGTTTCCCGGAGGAGCTCGTATTGTCCCCGCAGCAATATTTTCGATCCGGCGGGAAGCTTGTCCAGCGAGCCGATGGCCGACTGTACCTGTCCGTAGGCAGCGCCGATGTCTTTACCGGAAATGTTGCCTGTTATGGTGAGATAGCGTTGCTGGTTCAGCCTGTCGTATTCACCCGGTATGGAAGTGCGTTTCAGGTCCGCCACCTCGCTGAGATAATGGGTGTTGCCGGGGCCGGAGGAAATGGGTATCGCCTCCAATGCGCCTATGCCGTTCATGCGGTATTCGGGGTATTGTACCTGTACCTGGTAGGCAGTGCCCGTGGTCTTATCGAGCCAGTAGCTGGGGGCAGTAAACCGGCTGGAGGAAGTCGCCGCGACCGTGCTCTTTGCCACCTGGTCGCTGGATATGCCCAGCTGACCCGCCTTCACCCTGTCGATGTCCAGGCGGATGGCGGGATAGTCCATGGGAGTTGCTATTTGTACATCCCGGAGCGTGGGAATATTTTTCAATTTTTCCACCAGTTGGGCTGCTATCTTTTGTCCTTCGGCGAGGTTGCGGTCCACGACGGCGATCTCGACAGGATTGGTGCTGCCCAGGTTGAGCACCTGTTCGACGATATCTCCCGGTTCGAATGAGAGCTGTGCATCCGGCATCTCTTTGGTCACGGATGCGCGAAGTTTTTCCCGGAATTCTTCGATAGGAATGCTGCCCCTGTGGAGCTTGATCCGGGTGACGGATTCCTGGGGGCCGCTGGTCCAGAGATGGATCAGATTGACGGGATAGCTGGACGGCTGTGTACCGATGAAGGCGGAAGTGATCTCCAGGTTGCCTGCGCCCGCAATATTTTCCGACAGCTGCAATAATTTTCGGGTAGCGTCCTCCGTGCGTTCGAACCGTGTGCCGGTAGGGAGACGGAGACGGACCTGCGTCTGTCCGCTGTCTGTCGGAGGGAACAGGGCAGTGCCTGTGATGGAAAATAGAAAGACGACAAGGCCTATGCTGATGACGATAAAAAGGCAGGTGGAGAGTATATAGTTGTTGCGCAGCCTTTCGCCGGCCCTGAGGTATCGATCTTTCAGGTGTTGGAAGGTGCCATTCGAACCGTGTGGATTATGCTTTAACAGGCCATTGGCTATCACCGGCACGAAGGTCTGTGACAGGAGGAAGGAGGCGATCATGGCAAACCCTACTGCCAGGGACAGGGGCAGGAACATCGCCTTTGGCACGCCATTCATAAAGAGGGCCGGTACAAAGACTGCCAGCATGCTCAATAGGATGAGGAGCTTGGGGGCGGCTATTTCTTTACACGCATCGGCAATGGCCCGTGCTCTGCTCTTACCTATCTCCTGGTGGCGATGGATATTTTCTACGGTGACCGTCGCCTCGTCGACCAGTATGCCCACCGACAGGGCCAGTCCGCCCAGCGTCATAATATTGATCGTCTGGCCCATGAGATACAGGACCGTGACCGAAGACAGCAGTGCCAGCGGGATGGTGAGGATGACGATGAGGGCGCTGCGCAAAGAACCGAGAAAAAGCAATACCATCAGTCCTGTGAGAAGGGCTCCCAGTCCGCCTTCGAAGAGGACGCTTTTCAGGGAGTCGATGACATAACCCGATTGATCGAATTCGTATGTCACTTTTATATCGGCGGGAATGGCTTTTTGCATATCCGGCAGGGCCGTTTTGACGCGCTGTACCACATCCCAGGTGGAGGCATCGGCTCTTTTGGTAACAGGGATATACACCGAACGTTTGCCATTGACCAGCGCATAGGATGTCGTTACATCCGCGCCCATGCTCACCGTTGCGATATCGCGGATGTATATGGCAGGGCCGCTGCCTAATTGGAGGGGTGTGTTCTGCAGGTCCTGGAGGTTTTCGATGACGCTGTTCTGGGGTGTGATATAGGTGGTGTCGCCGATGCGGACGTTGCCAGCGGGTGTGATGGTATTGGTTCTGGCCAGGGATTGGACTACCTGGTCGGGAGAAAGATTGTAGGCCCGCAGCTTTGCAGGGTCGATGGTGATGAGCACTGTCTTTTGGTTACCGCCAAAGGGAGGAGGCGCCGATACGCCCGGCAGGGTAGAGAACATGGGGCGGACGCGAAAGAGGGCCAGGTCGGAGATCTCACTCAGCGAGCGTGTGTCCGAACTGAATACCAGCTGACCTACCGGCACGCTGCCCGCATCAAAGCGTGTGATAAAAGGCGGTACTGTTCCCGGCGGCATGAAGGCCCGGGACCGATTGACATAGCCCACGACTTCCGCCATGGCCTGGCTCATGTCCGTGCCTTCGTTGAATTCTATTTTTAGAAGGGCTGCACCCTGTATGTTACGGGACTGGACATATTTCACTCCCGTGATGTAAAGGAAATGATATTCATAGTATGAGCTGATAAACCCTTCCATCTGTTCCGGTGACAATCCGCCATAGGGTTGCGCTACATAGACGGTGGGCAGACCAAGCGGGGGGAATATATCGATCCGGGAGTTGCGGATTGCCAGCCCGGAAAAGAAGACGATGGCCACAACGGAAACTATGACCGTAATGGGGTGGCGCAAGGCTGATTTTATCAGATTCATGGCTGCTGGATTTGTTCGGTGAAGAGACTGAGATGACCTGTTGCGACAGCCATGTCGAGAAGAGAGCGCCACACCTGTATCGTAGCGCCGGCTTGTGCGATCTCTGCTTTTAAAAGATCATATTGCGCCTGTGTAAGGCGGGTGTAGTCGATGAGGCCGCTCTGGTAGCTAAGCTGTAATCCGCTGTAGGCGGACTCTTGGGTGCGGGTCACCGTTGGAGCATGTCCAGCGATCAGCAGATTCTGGCGATAGGCATATTGCGCCGTCTCTACCTGTTTGGAAAGGTCGAGGGTTACCTGGGCCAGCTGTGCTTCATCCGCCCGGAGGAAGGAGCGGTATTGTTTTTTTATGATACTGACCTGTGTGAATTGCAGGATGGGGAAGCTGAGCTGGACGCCTGCTCCATAGTTATTGCGGGTCAGTGACCAGCCTGCGGACTTGTCGATGGTGCCCGTGGAGGTGACCCCGGAACCTCGTGCAAAGGCATTGGCCCAAAGGTCCAGGCGGGGACGCCATGCCCGTTCCTTTTCCCTGAGCAACGATGCGGCGACATCGCGCCGGGCCTGGTAGTAGTGATACAGGGGATGGTCCGTAAAGTTCCGGACGGAGTCGGGGAGGAGAGGCGTCCTTGTGGCAATGGACGTATCCGTTAGCATAATGTCTTCGGGAGGTAAGGACAGGCCGGTGAGGCGTGTCAGCTCGATGAGCTGTAGCTGGTAGGTACGTTGTGTATTCAGGTAATCCATTTCGGATTGCGCCAGGGATGCCTGGAACTGAGCCGTGTCGATGCCCGGGCGCAATCCTTCTTTGGCCAGCACCAGTGATTGTTGCAACGCCTGGTTGGTGCGGTCTGTATTTGCCCGGAGGCTTGTCAGCAGCTTTTTGAGATAGACCAGGTCAAGGTAGATGGTGAGGGCCGCGTATTGTTGCCGGAATACGGCGTCGTTGTATTCGGATGTGGCCAGCTTGTACCGGGCGGCGGCATTTTCGACAGCCGCCTGGCGCTGGCCAAAGGTGATGGGCTCCCATCTGAGGAGGGCGGCGAGGGCTGTGACTGGTACGGGGTCATAGACATTGGAAGCGCCTGGCGGTCCGGTGATAGGCTCCATCAGACCCGGGTAGCTCATTCCCGTAATATTATTGTAGGTGGCATATCCTGCCTGGTAGCCGGCTGTCAGATCCGGAACCAGTGTGTTATGGGCCAGGCTGGTGTTATAGCCTGCGGCAACGGTCCGTTCCTTATAGGCCTGCAGCTGTGGCTGCCGGGTTTCGACAAGGGATAACGTTTCCCGGATAGAGAGCGTCTTTGGCTGTGCGTGCAACAGCGTGATCCAGGTGATGCCTATGACAGATAGAAGCAGCCGCATGATACAGGAGAATTGACGGCAAATTAGGTCGGGCCGTCAAGACGGGATGGTAAAAACGCTGCTATTGATGGCGATTTTGAAAATGCAGCTTCCGAAACTCTTCCGGGGTAGCCTGTTCATGATGCTTAAAGAATTTTATAAAATAAGAAGGGTCTTTAAAGCTCAGCTGATAGGCAATCTCGTTGACATGGTTGTCCGTATAGAGCAGGAGGCGCCGGGCTTCGCCGATGATGTGTCTGTTCAGCACTTCGCTGGCGCTTTTACCCGCCGCCTTGCGGCAGGCGGCGTTGAGATTTTGCGGGCTGCTACCCAGCTGTCTGGCCAGGGCGCCTACTTTTCGCTGGATGTTGGGGTCGGTAAGGAGAAGGTCGATGTAACGTGCGTAGAGCTGGGTCTGTATGCCTGTGTGCAGGAAAGTATGGCGGCCTTTTTCCAGGAGGAGGGCGATCAGCGCCTTGAGGAGACCATCGATGCTATGGTATTCATAGACAGAGGGTTTTTTGGACCAGGTCACCAATAATGCAAACAGGCTTTCCAGGTCCTGCGCTTCTTCGAGGTACAGGCAGTTGGCGTGCCAGATGAGGGGAAGCAACTGTTTTAGGGATTCATCCCGGCTTTGCTGCAAAAAAGTGTTCTTGAAAATGATGACATATCCTTCCGGCTCGCTGTCCATCTCCCAGTTATGGACCTGTTCCCGGTTGAGAAAAAAGAATACCGGGGGGGTGATCTCGTAACAATGGCCGTCGATCCAGTGATGGCCGCTGCCGCGGGATAAGAAAATGATCTCGAAATACTGTTT
>DASZWE010000361.1:0-21243 GCA_035546735.1 Puia sp. | reverse complement strand
TATCTGTCAGCACTACCGTCTCGTAGAAGCTGCCCCAAAAGCTCACCGTCTCTATCCTGCCCCTCAACGCTCCGGGCTGCATAGTAGAAAAGAGCGCGATCTGTTCCGGCCGCACGATCCTCCCGTCGATGAGGTTGTATTTTCCAAACAGGCCCGCCACATATTCATCCACGGGAGCCTGGTACACCTGCATAGGCGGCCCCTGCTGCACCACTTTTCCATCCCGCAGCACCAGTATCTCGTCCGCCCAGGACAAAGTATCCAAAGGATCATGCGATACCAGCATACAGGTGATGTCGAGCTTTCTGCCAATATCGCGTATCACGGATTTCAACACTTCCTTGTGGATCATATCCAGGTTGGAAAAAGGCTCGTCCAGCAATAACAGTCGCGGCGACGCAATCAATAATTTGGCCAGCGCGATCCGCTGCCGCTCCCCGCCCGAGAGTTGATGGGTCTTTCGCTTCATGAGGTGGTCGATCTGGCATACCCTGAACAGTTCCCGCGCCTCCTCTTCCGGCAGTTCATTGGCATATTCCAGCACCTGCTCGATCCGTAAATGTTGTGGTAATTCAAATTGCTGAGAAAGATAAGCGATACCCGGATGCCCCGGTATCAGCTTTTCCAAAGGTCCCAATACCCGCTGCCCCTCGAAAAACACCCTTCCACCAGGCATCAGGCCGGCAATAGTTTTCAACAAACTTGTCTTCCCCGACCCCGTCTCCCCCGCCACGGCCATCTTCCATCCCTTCGGAAGGCCCATACGCACATCCCCTAGCGATACGTCTAAAAAACTCATAGGCCGCAAGGTAGCCCTAAATTCTCTTTTAGGAGCCGCTGGGAGCAGTTCGGGCCGATTTCCGCTTCAGTATCAGGGCCGTGATCAGACTCACGAGTAGCCCCACGGGAAGTATCTCCATATAGGTCATCCCTATATTGAACGCCGGCTTGTCATATAGCCGGACCCAATCATCCATTTCCGCCTTCTGTTTGGCATAAGCTTCCTCACTGACCCCCGACGCCTTTAGCTTGGCCAGCTTGCTCTCCGAATAGACCTTCCCAAAATCCCGCGCATACCCGTAATAGATCACCTGCCAGGTACCGACATAGATCGTGGAGGCTATCAGGGTAATATACAGCCCGATCCGGAACGCCTTGCCAAAGCTGATCACCCCGTTATTGTATTTATTCCTGAAATTCCGTACCCCCACATAGATAAGGGAGAAGGCAAGGATCATGGACCCATAGCCATAGATCTCTCCATTGTCGATATGATCATGCCCATTGTAAAAAATTAAAAGGACCACCATCCAGACAGTAGTGATCAGCCCGCCGATCACCCCGCATACAAGTACAATTTTTTTCATAACAGTGATTTTCGACAAATCTTGATGATCCCCGGCAGACTTCGTTCATACTTTCGGGTGATTTTGCCCCATGCGAGGATTTTCATGCTAAAGTAGTATCGCCCGCTCTCCTCCGGCCGAGGACTCATCCGGTCCGGGTCGCGTCATCTAAGGTATGATATTCAGTCGCTTAGCTTTTTCAATAGCCTGGGTCCGCCGTTTTACATCCATTTTTTCGAAAAGTCTTGACGTATGTGTTTTGATCGTGTTCAGTGAGACGAACAATTTTTCAGCGATCTCCTGGTTGCTCAGCCCCTGCGCCATCCACTCCAGCACCTCCAGTTCCCGCCTGCTCAGGTCCATCCGGGCCAGCTCCCGGGCCACTGCTTCCGCGTCCACCGGCCTCTTTTCTATATACACCGGCTTCTCGATGACCACCGTCTCCACCTTCGGCTTCGTCAGCTTCATAGCCAGCCAGATACCCAAACCCGTAAACACCAGGGCGATGGCGCCAACATATAGCTCGAGCGCATAGTCGAAGATCACCAGCCGCCATTCCAGCCACTTGAGCAGGAAGATCAGCAGGGCCAGCGCCACGCCATATAGAATAGTACCCTTATGTTTCGCCAGCGGATTCAACGTCAAATAGATTCTACGATTAAATATAGTGCATTTATCTTTGCCCGGTCATGGATATCGCCCATCAGTCATCACTCCGCACCGTGAATGTGACCCGTTATGTTACCCCCTTGCGGGAAGGCGGCTCACTGCCCGCCATCGCAGAGGCTGACGACGGTTTTTTGTACGTCCTTAAGTTCAGAGGCGCCGGCCAGGGCATCAAATCCCTGATCGCTGAGCTCATCGGCGGCGAGCTTGCACGCACCCTGGGCCTGAAAGTCCCCGAGATAGTATTTGCCCGGCTCGATACCGCCTTTGGCCGCAGCGAACCCGATGAAGAGATACAGGACCTCCTCAAGGCCAGCGTAGGCCTTAACCTTGGATTGCATTACCTCTCCGGCTCCATCACCTTCGACCCCGTTGTCAATAAGGTGGACCCGCTCCTGGCATCCCGCATCGTCTGGCTCGACTGCCTCCTCACCAACGTGGACCGTACCGCCCGTAACACCAATATGCTGGTATGGAATAAAGAGCTCTGGCTCATCGACCATGGCGCCTCCCTGTATTTTCATCATGCCTGGGACAACTGGAAAGAGCAGGCCGCCAAACCCTTCGCAATGGTAAAAGATCATGTGCTTTTGCCCTACGCTACCAGGCTCGATGAAGCAGACAAAGAATTTCACCAGCTTCTTACCCCTGAAAAGATCAGCGCCATTGTCCAACTCATTCCCGATGAATGGCTGACTGGCTGGTCCCTGGACATATCAGCCCGGGATATAAAAGAGGTCTATACCCAGTTCCTGACCACCCGGCTCACGCAATCCCAAACCATTATAAAAGCAGCGCAACATGCCAGACAGTCACTTGTTTGAATACGCCGTGCTTCGTGTTGTGCCCCGGGTCGAGCGCGAAGAGTTCCTGAATGTCGGGGTCATACTCTATTGCCCAAAACAAAAATTCCTTCAGACCCTCTTCACCCTGGACGAAGCCCGGCTCAAAGCGCTTTTTCCCGGCATCGACATCACAGAGGTCCGGCAACACCTGGAAGCCTTCCGCCAGATCGCCCTCGGCAGTCCCGAAGGAGGCCCCATCGGTGCATTGGACATGGCCTCCCGCTTTCGCTGGCTCACCGCCACCCGCAGCACCATCCTCCAGACCTCCAAAGTACACCCCGGCTTTTGCGGCGACCCCGCCGGCGCGCTACAGCGACTACATCAGCAATTAGTACTATCAAACACCGGTTATGAAATGCTTGCTCTTTCTTTTTCTCTCTCCTCACCTGACAGTCTCCTCCCCCTCCGGCCACCTCACCCTCGAAGTCTGGCAGGATAAGGAAATAAAATACCGCATCTACGAAGGTCCCCACCTTATTCTCGACACCTCCTCCATCGATCTCATCCCCCTCGGCGCCCCCGCCCTCTCCCACGACAACCCCATCCGCACCCACACCACCCGTCAGGTCGCCGAAGAGATCACCTCCCCCGTGCCCGAAAAAAGGATACACATCCCGGATCATTATAATGCGCTCACCCTCTCCTTCCGCCAACCCTATCGGCTGGAGTTCCGTGTATACGACGACGCAGTGGCCTATCGCATCATCACCCTCTTCAAGGACACCCTCACCATACAAAAGGAAGTGGCCCGCTTCCACTTCCCCGGCAACCCCTCCGCGTGGTTCCCCGGTATAACAAAACGTCCCGATGCCGACATCTACCATACGAGCTTTGAAGAGCTCTACCCGTTGAGAAAGCTGGACTCCATCGCATCCGGAGAGATCGCCTACTCGCCTGTATTGGTCACCGGTATCTCCGACCTCGCCGCAGGTTCCTCTGCCCCCGGTATCACGCCCCCGGCCCCAGGCCCCAGGATCGCCCTCACCGAGTCAGACCTCGAAGACTACCCCGGCATGTTCATCGCCGGCACCGGCACACCCACGCTCACCGGTGACTTCGCCCCCTACCCCCTGGAAGAAAAGCTGATGCCCGGCGAATACCCCGAAGCCATCGTTACCCGCCGCGCCAACTACATCGCCCGGACAAAAGGCAATCGCACCCTGCCCTGGCGCGTGCTCATCATCGCCGACCAGGACAAGGACCTCCCCTCCAACGACGTAGTTTACAGACTAGCCAGCCCTTCCAGGGTCGCCGATCCCTCCTGGATACATCCGGGCAAAGGCACCGACGAATGGACCATCGACGTCAACCTCTTCAATGTCCCGTTCCGCAGCGGCGTCAACACGGCCTCGTATAAATATTATATCGACTTCGCCAAACGCTTTGGCTTTTCCAGGATCATGATGGACGCGGGATGGAGCGACGTAAAGGACCTCTTTAAGATCAACCCCGCCATTGATATGGACACCCTGGTCGCTTACGCCCGCAACGCAGGCATAAAGATCAGCATGTGGACCCTAAGCCATACGCTAAACAGACAGCTGGACAGCGCACTGACCCAATTCAACAAATGGGGCGTGGATTACATCATGACAGACTTCATCGACCGCGATGACCAGCCGACAGTCAACTTCTATCATATCATTGCCCGTGCCTGTGCTCTCCATCATATCATGATCATGTACCACGGCGCCTTCCCCCCAAAAGGCTTCAACCGCACCTGGCCCAACGCCGTCTCCCGCGAAGGCGTACTCGGCTCCGAATACAATATCTGGAGCGACAAAGCCACTCCTCCACACGACGTCACCCTGCCCTTTACCCGCATGCTGGCAGGATCATTCGATTACGAGCCGGGTATATTGAACAACGCCACCCAAAAAGGATTCCGCCCCATCCCGGGGATGGTCATGAGCCAGGGCACACGCTGCCATCAGCTCGCCATGTTCGTGGTATACGACAACCCCATGCAGATCTTCTCCGGCAACCCCTCCCAGGGCATGCAGGAACCCGCCTTCATGGAGCTGCTGGGCAGCATTCCCACCACCTGGGACGACACCCGTATACTGGATGGAAAAGTATCCGAATACATCCTCACCGCCCGCAAAAAGAAGGACAGCTGGTTCATAGGAGGCATGACCAATTGGTCAGCCCGCGACCTCACCCTCCCCCTCGACTTCCTCGCCTCCCCTGACTTTGCGCCCGGGACCTATAAGGCCACGATCTGCCAGGACGGAGTTAATGCCGATCGTTATGCAGCGGATTATACGCTAATTAAGGATATCTTCGTTAAAAGCAGTGACACCCTTCACCTCCATTTGGCGCCCGGCGGAGGCATCGTCATACGATTGGAAAAAAACCGATAATGAAAAAGCAAGGACGCATAATCCTCATCATCCTCGTCAGCCTGGTGGTTGTTTACTATATCGCCAGCGCCACCGGCATGCTCGCTACCGCCGTCTTTCGTCCCGGCTCCAATGAACCCAATGTAAGATCAGGGGCCAGGATATGGGTCTCCAATCTGGTAAAGCCTGAACGCTTTGACTTTATCTGCTATAAAATGGACAAAAGCGAATACTGGGAAGGCGGCACCTGGATGATGCGCCTCTGCGGAATGCCGCATGATACGATACAGATCATCGATGGCATCCTCTTCGTCAATGGCAGGGATGCTGACGCCCCCCTCAATCTGAAAAAAGAATACAGCCTGTCCAAAGAAGAATCCAAAAAGTTAGACAAAGCTTATTTCAGGAACTCCGATGATATACACGTGCTGGCCGACAGCTCCGTTGATGCCTCCCTCGAGACGGATGTATACAAAAAGAAGTCACTCCACGGCGCCCTGATCATCGACTCCTCCACCTCCGGCATCGAGTCGGTATTCCACCAACCCTGGTCAAGGGATAACTTCGGCCCCATTGTTGTCCCAGACAGCATGTTCTTTGTCCTGGGTGACAACCGCCATGGCGCAGCCGACTCCCGCTACACCGGATTCATCGATAAGAAAAGATGGAAAGGCACCGTTATTTCAGTATTTTAATACAATTATAAATGACCGACATCACAGACTCCATCCGGGAAAATTTGGAAGCCGCAAGCAATAGCAGGATCAACGCCTTAGTTGCCCTGTTTGTAGCCATCACCGCCACCTTCATGGCCATCTGCAATGTCAAGGATGGCAACATCGTCCAGGCCATGGACCAGGCACAGGCCCATTCCATCGACGCATGGTCCTACTTCCAGGCCAAAAGCACAAAGCAATCCAATGCAGAAAATACCCTTGAGATCATCAGGATACAAAAACAACCCGGCAGCGATTCACTCATAAAAAAGTTCGAGGCCGCCATCACCCGCTATGAAAAGGAAAAGAACGATATAAAGGCGGAGGCCGAAGGCTTCGCCAAACAGTACGACGACCTCAATCTCTTCGATGACCAGTTCGATATGACCGAAGCCCTGCTCACCATCTCTATCGCCATGTTCGGCATCAGCGCCCTCACCCAAAGGAAATGGCTGCTGTACTTTGCCAGCTGCGTCAGCCTGCTGGGCATCATCTTCGGACTCGCCGCCTTCTTCAAGGTCAGCCTGCACTCGGATTTCATATCGAAGATATTAGGGTAGGAAATATTCACTAATTTTGCCCTACCGCCCTACCGGGAAAAAGCTTTGCACCGTGAACCATCCCCTTCTTGCCCGTCGTCTGGTCTGTATTTCCCTCATCCTTACATCCTGCCGGCATCACCTGCAGAAAGCCACCGATCATTTCCTGGAATACCCACGAATGGATGAGACCTCCGGCATCGCCGCCTCCGTAACGAACCCCGGTCTTTACTATGCGCACAACGATAGCGGAGACTCCAGCCGCTTCTTCGCCTGGTTCCAATAGCCACCCCACAACGTATACCCATCCGTACCCACCTGGTCCTTACAGTTGCAGCTGGCCTTGATGCCATACTTGCTATACATATAATCCAGGGTATACGCATCGATATACCAGGACCCCACACTATGTGGGTAATACCCGAATATCCTTTTAAAGTCCTCCATGTACACATCCACCAGCTTCCGGCGGTCTTCCACAGAATACCCCGCCGCAAATCCTACATCCGCACGCCAGTCCCAGGAATACCGTCCCCTCCATTTGAGGCCGGCCTTCTCCACCAGCTGCTGTGGCAGCTCCCACCAGGCCCCGATCTCAAAGCTGTCCCTGGACAATGTCTGCAGCAGCCGTTGATAACGGGGATCGATCAACGCATCATATTGCAAAAGAAAGGTACCGCCCAGCCGGCAGCGCTTCATCAGCTCTATCTGTTTCACGACGGTCTCATACAGCACATCCTTCGTGATGGTCGCATCCCTCGGCTCCAGCCAGCGGATAAAATTGACGATATTGACGATCCGCGGGTGATCATCCATCTTATGAATAGTCGATGTATTCATCTCCTCTCCATGCCTGAACCACTCTGCTGGCACATCCTGTACAGCCCCGCTAGGAAGACTATATCGCAGGTCCAGCGCACTGCCTCCGCCTCCATCGATAAAGTCCAGACTGAATACATGCAGCCCTTTCTGCAAAGCCACCTGCCCCACTTTCTCCCTTGGGCTGTGGAGCCCGTCATTATCCACCACCAGCCTGCCCGCGATCCGCAATACGCTCCCGTCATCCGAATTGAGATAGAAACTATAAACGCCGGTGGCCGGTACATCTATATATCCCGTAAACTGCATCCCCCATCCCGTAGCAGGCGTCTCTTTCAACAGCTCCGGCCGCTTCATCACCAGCTCCTGCACAGCCGCGCCCTTCATATCGGCAGTCTTACTAAAGTCTCCCTTATACACCTTACACTGCAGCCCGGCCACACTCCCGGTTGCCCCGGCCCCAGCCACAAGCCCCGCCTTGCCGGCTCCCACAGGCTTCGCATAATCCTCCCGCCGGAATGTCGTCGTACTCACATCCCCCCTTCTCCCTGTCGCCGTAAAAGCCGCCATCCGCAACGTCAGCGAATGATCTATCCCCAGCGGACGCTCCAATACCGGCGACTGCATCGTCGGCCAGCTCCCATCCGTCGTATAATGGATGGTCATTCCCTCCATAGGCGGCTTCGCCATAAAAGAAGCCGTATCCACAAACACCCGGCTGTCCATAGCCTCCGGCATATCCGGCAACCGGTAATGAACATGCAATCTATCCAATCGGGCATACTGCCCCGCCAGCCGCTGTAAATAGCTATCATAAAGATCCCGGTTCGTCCAGCCCAGCTCCGCCAATGCCGACATGCGCGGCATGACCATATAATCAGCCCGCTCCTCCGTAGGCACCATCTCGCTCCAGAGACAGGCATGCACACCCATAATATTTTTCTGCTGCTGCGCATTCATCCCATACAAGGCATCGACAGGATTATAATGATATACCTGGGAAAGAGAATGCTTATCGGGTATGGCATCGAAATACAAAGGACCGTCAGAAGCCATCACCACCTTGTTCCCATTCGCCGTCGCCTTCGCAGGCATCGTCCTTGCCCAGGGCCGCCAGAACATGACAGCGGCCGAGGAGTCGATCCCCCCTTCCACGATCTCATCCCATCCCATCAGGATCTTTCCCTTGCTGCGGAAAAACGCCTGCATATAATCGTTAAAATAACTTTGCAATTGCGGCAGCGACCCGATATGATGCTCCTTCATGAATGCCTGACAGACAGGCGAAGCCCCCCAATGGCTCCGCTCCACCTCGTCACCGCCGATATGGATATAGCGGGAAGGGAAAAGCGCTGCTATCTCCGAAAAGATATCCTTGGCAAATTCCAGCACATTCTCCCGGCAGGGACAGACAGGCGTGGAAAACCCCTTTGTCCAGTCCTCTCCTATCGCTCCGTCACAGGTCAGCTCGGGATACAAGGCGATGGCCGCCATCATATGCCCTGGCATATCTATCTCCGGGATGATCTCTATATGACGGCTTGCCGCATATTGGATCACGGCCCTCATCTCCGCCTGTGTATAATACCCTCCATACTGCAAATGCCCATTGACAGTTCGGATATGCTTGGGGTCGATGTTCATATCCGGATTGCCCGTTTCCTTCGCCACCCGCATACAGGCCGAATCCTGGTTGTTAAAGGTCCGCCAGCCGCCCTCTTTCGCCAGACGAGGATATTTTTTGATCTCGATACGCCAGCCCTGGTCGTCCGTCAGATGCAGATGCAGCTTGTTCATCTTGTACAAAGCCATCATATCGATGTACTTCCTCAAATAGTCCGTAGAGAAAAAATGCCGCGAAACATCCAGGTGCATGCCCCTCCACGCATATTTCGGGTGGTCGCTGATATTTACCCCCGGGACAGGCAAAAAAGCTCCATGCCCATTCTCCACCTCAGCCGGTAATAATTGACGCAGCGTCTCTATGGCATAAAACATCCCCGCCCCATGACTGGCCGACAGCAAGATCTGGTTTGCGTTCACCTTTATCCGGTATCCTTCCTCCTCCTTTATGGAAGGATCTTCTCTTAAAATGATCCTATCCTTGCCATCTTGTATGGCGGAAGAAAAAGCCGTCGTTCTCGCCATGTCGGATGTGGGTCCCAAATAGGATTTGAGCAAATTCTTCAGATACCAGCCTTCATCGACGAACAGCTTTCCACGCGACTCTATCACAAAATTGGTACTGCGCTTGATAAAAAATTGTTCCCCGACAGATGATACGGACACAGGATAAGGTATCACCCCCACCGCCGCCCGGTTGGCAGCAGCACCGGCAATAGTCCCCGTACCGGCACCGGTTTCAGCACCGGGAACAGCACCCAATCTCACCCGGTACCTATAATGTCCCGCTCCCACCATAGCAATCCGCCCCGGCAACATCACCGTCCCCGTTACACCCACCGGAACTGTTACCTCATAGTACAGGGAATCCCCCTTCCTCTTCCAGGCGGCGCTTATCGATCCATGCATCGTGCGATAGGTCGCCTGCGCAAAGCTCAATTGCTCAAACCCCGATGGCTGCAATATCACCTTATCATACCCCACCGCATCCGGCGAAGGCCGTATCCCCGCAATATATTTATAGAACCACCCGCTGACACTCCCGAACATGGGATGATTGTGCGAGTACGTATTGTCACTAAGATCCCAGTGTTCCCACAATGTCGTAGCCCCGTGTTCCAGCATATTCCCCCATCCCGGAAAATCCTTCTGCATCACCAGGCGGCAGGCCACATCGCTCAGTCCATGCTCCGACAACACTTCCAATAAATACTTCGTTCCAAAAATACCCGTCCTTACATGCTCGTTGGCATGGCTTACCTGATCCAGCAAAACTTTCAATGCCTTCGCTTCTTCCGCAGCAGGCAGCAAATGAAAATACAATGCAAAAGCCTGCGTGGCTTCCGTAGGTATCCCTACCGCTCCGGTGGCCGGATCATAAAATTTCTTTACAAAAGCCGCCTTCACCTCGTCCGCCAGCCTGCCATATCTTTCCGCATCCTCCTGCCTGCCCAGCACACCCGCCAGCTCCGACAACAAATGCGTATTGTAATAAAGGAAGGCGGTGCTCGTCACTTCCACGTGCTTGGGATCCACCGACTCGTGATCCCCAATGCCCTTACTGATGATATAATGATCCGCATGCGCATGCAGAAAATCTACCCACCCCTTTGCCACAGGATAGTAGTCCCGGATCATCACCGAATCTCCATAATATTGATACAGCTGCCGCAACAGCAACGGCAGCACCGTTCCCCACCCGATAGGTCCCGATCCGTGCGTAAGCCCCTCATCTGAAATGCCTACATACGGCGCGGTCTCCGTCAAACCCCCATCGGGCATCGCATCATCCGCAAAATCCCGCACGGTCTTGGCATAGAAGTCATGCATGCCGAAGTTGGCCATAAAAGCCTCGCTGGTGGCGACGATATCACCCCCATACCCCAGCTTCTCCCGGTGGGGACAGTCCGACTGTACGCTAAAAAGATTGCTGAGAAAAGTATGACGCGTCACCTCCTGTATCTTGTTAAAAAGGGCATCGCTGCAACGGAAGCTCCCCACGGAAGGAACATCCGACGCCAGGACAATTCCCTGGATCTTATTGGCTGTCAGCACACCCGGATATCCATCGATCTCTACATATCGGAACCCATGAAAGGTGAAGGCGGGCTCGAACACCACCTCCCGGTCCCCCAATATCAGGTCATCCTCCTGCCATGCCACATCCGGCGCACCGGGCCCGCCCATTCCAGCACGTTTTACCTGCCCCGCCACGCTCGTCATCACATTCAAAGATCCATCCGGATGCAGCAGCTCACCATAACGTAAGATCACCTTATCGCCTTTCCGCCCCTTCGCCCGCAGCCGCACAACCCCTCCAAAATTCCGTCCCATATCCACCAGATATTTCCCCCGGCCCAACACCCGCACACGCACAGGTCGCAACACCTCCCGCACACGAATAGGAGGATGCTGCTGTAATACCATTTCCCCGCCAGGACCCGCCGTTACCCGCACCTTCCTCCACCCTGCCTCGGACACACCCGGCAAATTCCAACCCCGCGCCGCAAAATTATCATCATAGGTACACCCGATATAATTGTTGTTCCTCCGCAACGGTCCATCCATCACCTTCCACGATCCATCCGACACCTCCACCTGGCGATGCCCGTCCTTATACTCGATCTCCAGCCGCGCCAGCAGCCTCGGCGTGCCGGTCGCCACAAACTTCCGCATATTCAATCCGCCAAACATCAGCAGTGGCAGCGGATTATACCATCCATTCCCTAACACCACCCCCAGACAGCAACGCCCGGCCCGCAGACGGGCCGTCACATCAAAAACATTGTAGGGTATCGTCTTCCGGTAATCTGTCCATCCGGGATCAAGGTAATGGTCTCCCACTTTCACCCCATTGATCGAGGCTTCATAATACCCAACACCTGTAATGTACAAGATAGCCTTCCGAACACCCCCCTCCACAGCAAATTCCTTCCGGAACAGCGGCGCGGGATTGTCCTGGTATAATAGACTATCACCCGCCACAGCCGCCTTGCTGTCCGTCACCCACTCCGCCTTCCATTGGGCAAAAACATCATTCACAATAAAAAATACAAAAAGGGAAAAAAAGAATGTCCGGCGCAAGCTTGTCATCACGTAAGATTTATAAATGGTCAGTAATGACCAAATGTACGAACACCCGGCTCATGAAACCATCCTGTGGCTTCCTGTTGGATGTGCTAAAATTCCCAGTCATTATCAAAAAATCCCGCCATCAGCACCCCCGAAGCCCCCGCCTGCAGCATTTGCAGCCGGAAGATCATATAATCGGGGAATCCGCTGGCGCCGGCAAAATACTGATTGGCATTGGCAGCCTCCATACCCTTCACCCCCGTCCCCGCAATGACTGCCACCGAAGTACGCCCATCCGGCAACGGTCGTATAAAATAAGCGGCCAGATCATCCCCGGTATACACCTTATCACCGGCCCTCAGCTCATTTCGTTTCACCTGTATCGGACAGTCCTTAAGCAACAACGCCCAGGCGCTATTGGTCGAGGCATTCCCATATAATATTACACTCCTGCCCTGGTAACGCTCCGGCGTATAATTTTTATCCGCTACGATATCCACCGCTCCGTTGCCGCGGTAATACCATGTCTCCGCATCATAACGCGCCTTACAGAGACTCCACTCCCGTTCCTCCCGGCTGCCCAGCGTCCCATAGACAAACACCATACGATGATCGAACGCTTCCTTAAAGGTCCCCGCACGACTGGGGTTCTTCTGCTCCGCCGAAGGTTTAGCGCCCGGCACCCAGCCACCAGCTCCCTTATGAAGATACACCGTATCAGCAGCCGATTGAGTAGTGTAGGTCAAAGCGCTCAGGCTGTCCAGTCGCAGCGCCACCGTAACCCCCTTCCCGAAGTCCGTCAACGCCAGGGACAGCACGGCTATATTTTCCGTACTCCCATAAATGGCTGGCCCACTGGCCGCCTCCGGCCCGCCCGAAGCGGTCCTCTCACCAGCGTTGGTCCTCCCTCCAGCCCCCCTTATTCCTCCCGAAGTGGTCTTCCCCCGTAACTCCCGATGCAGCTGCATCCGGCTGTATTCCAAAGGTCGCACCTGCTGCTGAATGCCGGCCCAGCGAAAGGACGCCGAGATCCCCGGATTGGAAGTGGTAAAATCTACATCGTTCACCAGACTGTCCGGATGCCGGCTATGCCATTTGAAAAAATCGAATAACGGCTTCCAGTCCACACTTTGATTGCCATACCAATGCTCCGCACCCGGCACCTCATGATAGCTGAAGTCCGTATGGAAATCCCCCAGCACCTTCCGCATCTGCCGGGCATACTTCACAGGCACCACCGGGTCCGCATCCCCATGCAGGATATATACCCCGAACGCCTTGTAGTTCGTCGCCAGCCGGATGACATCACTTTGATTGCTGGCGCGCAGCAATGTCTCCTCCACGGGAGACGTCGCACTGTCGGGGATCACACCATCATGGCTGCCGTAATCTTTTAAGGTAGGATAACCCGAGCAGGCCCCGATGGCAGCCCATTTATCCGGATACGTGGCCCCGAGGAACCAGGTACCATGACCACCCATCGAATGCCCCGTGAGATAAATATATCGTTCGTCAGGATGAAATCGCGCCTTTGCCAGGGACAGCACCTCCAAAGCGTCCAGCCTCCCCCAATCCTCCCAGTTGAAGCCCCTTGGACGCCGGTTCGTAGCCGCTACAAGCGTTCCCCAGTCCTTGGATTGATAAGCCCTTGCCTGACCGATGGCTTCCACACCCGCCCCGTGCACCGAAAGGAACAATGCAGGCCCCGCAGAGCTCGCAGCCCCATCGGGCGCCCTGCCCGCGACATTTCCTCCCTCCCCTTTTGTCTGTGGCGTCACCGCATAATATTGCAGACTCCCATCGATGCCGCTGATAAAGGTCACACTGTACTGTTGCCCCTCATTCACCGCTTCGATGTTAATTTTTTTCTCATCCACCACCCTGTCCTTCTCCAACAGGGTCACCGTACATTCATATTTCCCCTTTCCCGCCGCTATAGAAGCATCGAATGAAAAA
The DNA here is from genome assembly GCA_035546735.1 of Puia sp. Classification (GTDB taxonomy): domain Bacteria; phylum Bacteroidota; class Bacteroidia; order Chitinophagales; family Chitinophagaceae; genus Puia. Next base: position 7,319 of record DASZWE010000361.1, on the reverse strand, counting down.
GCCACCTTTCGGCTGCCCATCGCCGGTACTTCCGGCAGAAGTGTTTCCAGGGTCTTCCCTCCCATCACGGCCCGGATACGGCCACCCTTCAACGGCGCGGACGAACAATTCAACACTACCACCGCCCCTTGCAATGAGGCATTCTCCGACGCCCCCGCCACAACGACAGGTACGGTCGGATCCTCCGTATTCAGCTGTATGGGTTTGTCGGGAAAGACCAGGCTGGCCTTCACTGCCCCGCCAGGACGTATATACAACTCATTCACGCCTTTCTTCAGCCGCACAGGGATATATAACCACCCGGAGCCATACGGATCACCCGCATGCGGCTCCCCATTGAAAAAAAGAGAAGCATCCCCCTGCACATGCAGAAGGACGCTTTCTTCTTTTGTAGATGTATATTCCAGATAAAGGTAGCCCCCGCCAAATCCAAAGCCGCCGCCACCGCCGCGTCCACCCCTGCGCTGGATGAACCTCCCTGCACTGTCGGCGGCCAGCGGCTGCCAGCTCAGATGCCGTCCCCTGTCATCCACCATCCACTCGGCGCCTTCCACAGGCTGTTTGAGCGCCCCGGTATACAGCTGCCAGGCCAGCGCATCCGTATACACCGCTTCCCGTCCATAGTGAACGCCCGCAGCCGTAAAAAGCCCCCTGGTAAAGACATGCTCCCTGGCCGGGCCCGGCTGCTGCCCAAAGCAAAAAACTGTTGACAGTGAAAATATCGCCCCAATAGACAGGGCGCGCCGTCTCTGCTTACTTATAATTGTAATCACTCCAGTATAGGTTTGGATTTCTGTCCGAAGGTACCCAGAAAATCTTACTCGTCATGTTATTCTCACCCGACACTTTCGAGAAGTTCTGCGCATTGTTCTGCTGCTCGGCAGATGGATAACGCACCCGCTCGGGGAAGGGCGTCCATACCGTACCATGCCAGGTGAAAGGCTCCAGCTTCGGATGTCCCGTACGACGCAGCTCCGTCCAGCACTCATAAGGCAGCATGATGTTCAAATGGATGAACTTTTGTTGCATCAGCACCTCCATCTTATCGTCCACACTGCCGGCAGCCACGAACTTCGCCTTCACTGTATCGCCCCAGTCCGAAATGACATTGTCCGCAGGCTTCGCGGGATACAAAGGAGCAGCAGCGCCGGCCGCATCCGCGTCATCCTTGAAATCGCTGTTCTGGTTGATATTGTACCAGTAGTTGACGGAATGCACTACTGCATCATGGATATGATCTTCGGCAGCCTCACCCGTCGATGCCAGGCCCTTCAGCTCGATCTCCGCCTTCAGCAGGTCCAGCTCCGCCAGCGTGAACATATACACCGGCATCTTGTCGTTACGGGTGAAGGTGGCAAAATTGTACATGGAGTATGCATTTTGCGCCAGGCTGCTGGGAAGATCGTCCGCATAAGGATAATACTTATCCCCGTTATTATAGATAGTGTCCTGCGCATCTATGTTCAGCGATACACCCCGGTAGTCTCCATGATGCGTCGGCATCGCTAACACCGGCAGACGGGGGTCATCGAGTCCTACATCATAGGTCTGGGCGCCATAATTCAATCGCTTCATGATGATATTCGGCATAAAGGAAGCATAGCTGTTCTCATACAAACCCCGCATCCAAAAACCACCCGCACTCTTCTGGTCAGTATCGAACCACATATAGAACTGCAGGTCCGTCGCCGGCAGAGGCTTGCTCAGCGTCTCCGTGATCAGCGGCTTGGCAAAAGAAGCATCCACACCTGCCAGACGCACCAGGAGACGGAGCCGCAACGCGTTGGCAAATTGTTGCCACTTGCTCGCATCACCCTTGAAAACGACATCCTGCTTCGCCAGGATCTGCTGACCGATGGAAGACATTTGCTGAACGGCCAATGGAATGGAATCCACCATATTGCCCAGTTCAGTGCAGATAGACTCATAAACAGCCTTCGGGTCGTCGTATTGAGGATAAAATCCCGCGTCCCCAAGCGTTTGACCCCTGAACGCGCTGAAATAAGGAATCGAATTGAAAAAGTCCACCAGCTTCGAAGCCTGGTATAGCCGGACTACATTCAACAGCTTGTAATAGACGTCCGCATCCAGTTTGTCCTGACCGCTGCGGGCAGCTACCTCCATTCCGATGGACTCCCAGTTCTTCAGCCTTGTATAGCTGGCTTCGAAATATCCCTGGCTCGTAATACAAAAATCATCAAACCCATTCCCCGTGGTGAGATCATTGTAAGCCGAGAACCAGTCATAGCGGTAAGAGATATACCGCTGGGTCAATTGCTCGTAGCTGATAGGACCCAGTCCGTCATTCATCAGATAATACCACTCGCCATAGTCCTGAACAAGAAGCTTGTTGTTCGTAATGGAGCTGGTAAACAATCCCGGCACAATGTCCGTAACACCGGACCCCAGTTTGTCGGGATTATTAAATCGATTTTCAAGGTCTTTCTTACAGGAGCCGAAGACCACTGTAACAAGAAGAACCATATATAAGGATGTGCGTTTATTCACGTTCATCTTTGTCCTTTTAAGGAGTTCATGAAGCTTTGCTTTCATTTGTCTTTTTTTAAATTAGAACCCGAAATTTATGCCCAACGAATAAGTCCTTTGGCCGGGGAATACTGTATTCTCCACATACCCGTCAGCACCGGTGGCGGATTCCACATCGATGTTCGGGATTGACTTGTAGAGATAGAAAAGGTTCCTGCCGGCAGCCGTTATCGTCATGTATTGGAAATGTATTCTGCGTGCAAATGCCGGCGTCAGCGTATAGGATATGGATACCTCCCTGACCTTGAAATAATCGTTCTTGTAAAGTCTGTCCGGAGGGAAGGACGTGGCCAGGTCATTGACATAGCTCTCATAATAGTCGGTGGCCGATGCAATGATGTCGTTCTTCACATATTTACCGCTGCCTGCATCCAGCTTGACGCCAGGCAAAATGACGCCATTATGATAGACATGTCCATCGACGGATCCTGCGGGCGCTGCAGCATCGTGTGTCGTTTGGATCTTCGTACCGGAGGCGTCGATATAATAGGCCAATCCGCCATGTTGCTGATCACGATATTGCAACGTGCTGGCCAGTTGACCGATACCCGTCAGACGCTGGTTGGTATAAGAGAAGATCGTACCGCCAATTTTGTAATCCAGCCCGATACGAAAATTGAAATTCTTGTAGTGCATGTCGGAAAGCACCCCGCCATACAGCTTCGGCATGATATTTCCCTTGGTGATCATCTTGTTGGGATCGGAGTCCAGCGTATAGATGCCACTGTTGTTGACGACCTTATTCCCCTGATCATCCCTTGTGAAGTCATAGGTCTTGATCTCTCCGACAGGATGGCCCACATCCGCACGTATGCTGGTGGCCGAGCCGTTGATCAGACCCTTGAAAGTATAGTTCTTCAGATCGCCATATAGATTTATTACTTTCGAAAATTGTCTTGAGCCGTTGACCGTGATATCCCAACGGAAGTCCTTTGTCAACAGGGGTGTACCTGTTACAGAAAATTCAAAACCCCAGTTCTTTACGTCTCCGGCGTTGATCAGCAGTGCCGTAGAGCTGGATGCCGTTGACACGGGAAGATCGATGATCTGATTATACCGGTGGTTGGTGTAGAAATCCATGTCGAAGCTCAGTCGGCTGTTCTTGAAGAAACTGTTGTTGATCCCGATCTCGAACTCCTTTTTCATTTCAGGCTTTAGGGCGCCAGGCAGGATCCTGTCATCGGGCGTCACAGACACGGCCTGCACTCCCGTACCGGAGATATAGTTCAAATTATATTGATGGTTGGCAAAATACTGGGCTGTACCATTACCTACGTTGGCCCAGGCTAATCTAAGCTGACCCCTGTTCATGGATGGAATGGTAAACCGGTCCGTATAGTTCCACGTAAGACTGACGCCGGGATAGAAATACTTGTTATGCTCGGGAGGCAACGTCGAGTTCCAGTCCTGACGACCCTGGAATTCCGCGAATAATTCGTTCTTCCAGGACACAGTAGCCGAAGCAAAAGCGCTATACATGACGTCGTTGCCCCGGGAATAGCTCCTGATCTCATAGAGATTACCTGCACTGGGAATACCAGCCATATTATTCAACGAATACCAGCCAGGAAAATTCAAGCCACCCGTTGTACCCGTTGAAAGGCTTTCATTCTTACGCAGACGGTAGGCAAACCCACCAAAGGCCGAGAGATGAATATCCTTGTCATGGAAATCATTATCGTAGTTCATCAATGCCTGATAGGTTTGGATGGAGTTGTTCTCCTTTATAATTCTGTACTGCCCGCCTGACACGGAGGGAAGAATGCGTGTTACGCTGGCTTCAGTGGTATACGTGGTGTTGTCATAATCCAGACCGAACTGTCCAACCATGGACAGATGCGGAGTGAATTGCAGCGTCACTTTAGCGGAGTTGATAAAATGGACCTTGTCATCCTTCTGACGGTTGCGGTCCAATGCCCACAGATACTGTCCGATATCTATAGCGCCCGTATTGCTGATGGCATTGCTCAGGTCACGCTGATAACCCGTTCCATCCAGGAACCAGTTATTATACAACGAATGGTAGTCGTAGTCCACCGGGAACCCCCAGGCTACACTGCCACCATTGCCTTCGCGGCGGTTTTGGGAAATAATATTATAGATATTCGACACCAGGTCGAAGGTCGCCAGTTTCGATGCTCTGATATTACCGTTGAAGCTGAATGTATTCCGTTGCTGGTAGCTGTTCGGGCTGATGATATCGGTGTACTTATAGTTCGTATAGCTGGCGCGCAGACTCCCTTTTTCGTTGCTGCCCTGGATCGCCACATTCGCATTATAGCTATGCCCCGTCTGGAACATATCCCGATAGCTGTTGTGCGGCAGGTTCTTTTGCAGCGTGCTGTCATAAGCCATCACTGTAGCACCGTCGAATTTGGGGCCGAAGCTAACCCTTTCGTTGGGGATCATCCGCACCGTCTGACCGTTACGCGTGGTATATGCCGTATCATAAATGCTGCTGCCCAACCCATACTCCTTCTGCAGATCCAGATAAGACTTTGGTTGCTCCACCGTGTATTGTAATGCGCCCGTCATACCAAAACCCCTGGCATTCTTACCGCTCTTCGTAGTGATGATCACAACCCCGTTGGCCGCATCCGTACCATACAACACGGTGGCCTTCGCGCCTTTCAGGATGTCGATGGATTCGATGTCCTCCGAGTTGATATCGTTGATATTGGAGCCATAGTCGTAGCCCGCCCCTACAGAGCCGCCCATCTCAGTGATTCTGTCGTTGATGACAACCCCATCCACAACGAACAAAGGCCGGATATTCTCATTGGAATTCAGACTAAAATTACCCCGGATATTGATCTTCAGACCACCCATGGGACCAGCCGCGCCCGTATTGACGCCCACGCCAGATGCCTTGCCGTACAGGGCCAGAAAGGGGTTCATCGTAACCCCGGACTTGGTGAGCTCATCTCCCTTGATCGTGGCGATAGAATAGCCTACCGACCTTCTTTCCCTTTTCACGCCCAGCGCTGTTACCACCATATCCTCGATATTCTTGGCGGCCGCCACCAGCCGAATGGTAATATTCGTACGTCCATGCAGCCTTACCTCCTGCGTGGCATACCCAATGCTGGAGAACACCAGGACCGCATCCGCATCCGCCGCGTCGATGGTAAACTCCCCGTTCAGGTCCGTGGCAACTCCCTTCCGGGTGCCTTTTATGGATACCGTCACCCCACTCACCGGGACGCCCGCGGAATCCACCACCTTTCCCTTGATCTCCTGCACCACCAGGGGCGGGGGCGCCACATTTGGATCGATGTGCTCGATCCGCGCCCTGATAACCACCGTCTTATTGAGGATCGAATATTCCAGCGGCTGTCCGGCAAAACATATGGCCAGCGCATCTTCCAGCCGCATATTGCGCACATCGATATCGATCCTTCTGGCCCTCGCCAGCGCCTTGTCGTTGTATAGGAAGGTGTACCCCGTCTGTTTGGTTATCTTTTTGAACACAGACCCCAGATCCGCATTTTTTTGATTGAGAGAGACAGTTTGCTCGTACGAGCGGGCAGACACCTGCATGAGTACAACAAGAAGTAAAAAGCTGGTTAGTTTCATGACTCGCAGCAGTTTGGTTTGATGGCGAAAAAGCTCCCTTATAGGCAAAGCTTTGCCATTTGCAGTCAAATGCATAGTTTTGATTGGTTTAAGTTAAACAATGTCTAACCCCGTTTACCGGGGATCCCTTATGGCTTGTTGACTTGACCATACCAACGGACTCCGACCGCCATCGGGTCCGTTTTTGATTTCAGCCAACATACATACAAATTTATCTCCCACCCTGACCGCTCGCTCCCGTCTCCTCGTTCGTTCGTCTCTTACCTTCTCACCGTCACCATCTGTCCCGTCACATCGAAATGCACCGTCCCTGTCAGCTCCAGCATCTTCAGCACCTGCGAAATATGCTCGCTGCTGGGTATCGACCCGGAAAAGGACTCATTCTTGATGTCCTCGCTCGCATACACCACCTGCACATTATACCAGCGGGCCAGCTGCCGCATGATCACCGCCATGCCCGCACTGTGGAATTGCAACAGCCCATTCTTCCAGGCCACCGCCTGCTCCACATCGGCGTCATGTATTACCTCCATTCTGCCCTTTTTATCCCATACTCCCTGTTCTCCAACCTCCAAAGCCCTGCTCACTTCACCGGCCCCTACCCTGACAGATCCTTCCAGCAGCGTGGTCCGAACAGCTGCTTCATCCTCATACGCCATAATATTGAAGCTCGTCCCCAGCACATCCACCCGCATACCCCCGACTTTCACGGCAAATGGCTTCGAAGCATTACGGGCCACTTCAAAATAGCCTTCCCCCGTCAGGGAAACCTCCCGGGTAGCGCCCTTGAACACGGTCGGGAACACCAGCGTGCTGGCCGCATTCAGCCAGACCTTTGTACCATCCGTAAGAACCACCTGGTATTTTCCGCCAAAAGGAGTGCTGATCGTATTGTAACGTATTTCTTCCTCCGCAGCCCCCGCTCCTTCATAACCCAGCCTGCCGTCCTGCATCTTTATCACCTTTACATCCCCCTGCTGCGCCAGCTTGCCATTGGCCGCACTATCCAGTACGATCGTCTTGCCGTCTGCCAGCGTCAGTATGGCCCTGTTCCCGCCAGGCGCCACATCATGGATCACCGTCTTTACCACCGGCATCCCACCCGTCTTCTTCACACTGGGAAAATAGTCCCTCAACAGATAGCCCGAGACGATGAGCAATAGCAGCAACGCCGCTACCCCCGCCATCCAACGCAT
>DASZWE010000360.1:0-3781 GCA_035546735.1 Puia sp. | reverse complement strand
CCGAACGAACTGGCTGTTCGTTGCCTGGACGGTCGGCTCTTTTTCCATAACCCTTTTAAAATCCCTTTCTAAAAAACACTTAAAAATTTAAACTATGAGCGCTGGTGTATCTAAATCTACCGAAAGACTGATAAACATTATAGTGTGCGTAGGTGCGGCCGTCGTTATCTTCGGGGCCCTTCAAAAGATCCTGCACACGAAGCTGGCAGACTTCTTCCTGACTGCCGGGTTGTTGACGGAAGCCCTGATATTCCTTGTGTATGCCTTCTTACCCCCTCCCGGAGGTGAAATGCATGCCCTGGTGGAAGCCCTGCCGAAACTGGCCGGTGGCACCAGCGGTAATCCTTCCCTGGACAAGATGGACAAAATGCTGCAGGAAGCTGACATTACACCTGCCAATCTCAACCGTCTGAGCGAAGGTTTCAAGAAGTTCGGCACTACTGTTGAGAAGATCAGCGATGTATCCGGCGCACTGGCTGCAACGAGTGAGTATACCAATAAGACGAAGGAAGCCGCTGTGGCCCTGGATAGCATGAAGGGCGCTTACCAGAATGCTACCAATACCATCTCCAGCTTCAACGCCGCTGCTGAAGGCACCAAGCAGTTCCACACACAGGTACAGGTCCTGACCAAGAATCTGGGCAGCCTGAATGCTATCTATGAGCTGGAATTGCAGGACACCAACAACCATCTGAAAGCCATGAACAGCTTCTATGGCAACCTGGTAAAAGCATCCGAGACAATGCAAGGCAGTGTATCCGACGCTAAGAAAACACAGGAACAAATTGCTCTGCTCGCTAAGAACCTGGGTAATCTGAACCATGTGTATGGCAATATGCTGAGTGCAATGCAAGGCCGCCAATCCTAAATCAAGATATCTACCAGCCCGTTTTGTCCGGTGCACCATTATGAAAAACTACTATTCGGAAAAAAAATAATTTACTGACCCATGTCTTTACCTAAAGAACCGCGGCAGAAGATGATCAACATGATGTATTTGGTGCTTACAGCGCTGCTGGCACTGAATGTATCCGTAGAGGTGTTGAACGCCTTCAAGACCGTGAATCATAGTATAGAAGGTTCCAACAAAGTTGTGAACGATAAAAATGTCCAGACCTACAAGGCTTTTGAGGCGGCCCTGGCCGATTCAAAAACGGCCGACAAGGCCAAGCCCTGGGCTCCGAAGGCTTATGAAGCCCAGAAGCTGTCCGGAGATCTTTGCAAATACATCGAAGATCTGAAGAACCAGCTGATCGAGCAGTCCAGCCCCCAGGTGAAGGATGGCAAGAAAGAATTCAGCGATGGTAACCTGGACGCCGCCACCCGTATTATGGATACGAAGGGTGAAGGCCCCAAGCTGTACAAGAGCCTTGCGGACTATAAGACCAAGCTGTTGAACCTGCTGGACCCGTCCAATTATCCCGACCAGCCGGATAATATCAAGGACGACCTCCGCAAGGACAAGGCAAGGTTCGAAAAGGAATTGCCGCTGGACCTCAGCATTCCCGAGTCGGAGGCTGGTAACGCCCTGTCGGGAAATGTTCCCAAGGACTGGACCATCCGTTATTTCCACATGACTCCGACTATCGCAGGTCTGACCATCCTCAGCAAGTTCCAGAGTGATGTGAAGAACTCCGAGAGCCAGGTGATCGACTACCTGTTCAAGAAGATTGGTGAGGTAAAAGTGGTTTTCGACCAGTTCCAGCCGCTGATCGGTACGAATGCTACCTATCTGATGCCTGGCGATGAGCTGGAAGTTACGGCTGGTATCGGCGCCTTCAGCGCTGCCGCCAAGCCTAAGATCACCATCAACGGTCAACCCATGACGGTTGGTGCAGATGGTACAGCCGACTTCAAAACAAAGGTCAGCAACACCGGTACGGTCAACGTAAAGATCGAATATATCAAGCCCGATGGCAGCACTGGTGTTATCGAGCGGCCTGTGAAGTATACAGTTGGTACGCCTTCCGGAGCTTCTGTGTTCCTGGAGAAGATGAACGTGCTGTATGTCAAGGAAGACAACCCCGTGAAGATCTCCGGCGGTAGCGTAGGTGCGGAAAAAGTGTCTGTACGGTTCACCAATGGTGAGATCACGCACACCGGCGGTGACGACTACAATGTCGTTCCGACCACACCCGGCGAAGGCAAGATCATCGTCAATGCAGCCGGCAAGGTCACTGAATTCCCGATGCGTGTCAAGTTCCTGCCCAACCCCACTGGTTTCGTAGGAACAAAGACCGGAGGTGTGATGCCTTCTGCCGAGTTCAAGGCGATGGGCGCGTTGCTGGCCAGGCTGGATAATTCCGAGTTCCAGTCTCCGTTCGTGGTAGTGAGCTACAAAATAGCCGCTGTGGGTGGAAATATTCCCCAGTACATCGAGGCCACCAATGATGGTCCCCGGTGGACGGGTCAGGCCGCAGCTATTGTTTCGAAAGCGTCTCCCGGCACCAATGTCTTCTTCGATGACATTCGGGTAAAGGGTAAGGACGGACGTATAAGAGTACTACCAGCGATGGTGTTTAACTTGAAATAAATATCAGACCTGTCCGCTTAGGCGGACAGGTCTTTCTAAAAAACATAGAGAGATGAAAAAGCATTTTATCAGATTATGCTTGCTGGCGCTGGTGATAGTGTTGGCTGCCGGGACTGCGAATGCACAGGCTAAACGCGGGTCGAAGAAGAGAACTACTACTTCTGCAAGGAAGAAGAAAAACACTGTGAAGGATCAGAACGCCAACAGTGCCGCCGTCGCTCCTGTAAAGGACACGACGAAGCCCGTAGCCGTAATGCCGGAGGCGGATATCAAGCTGGATACCCCCCGGAAGTCCCTCCGCAATGATGCCATCATCGAGCGCAATCTGGTAAAGGACCGTACTCCCCTGCCGTACGAGAACATCCGTGAGGATGACGCCGTCTATCGTCAGAGAGTATGGAGAGAGATCGACGTACACGAAAAGATGAATCTGCCTTTTATATACAAGGCAAAAGAAGACAATGGCGACCAGCGTCTGATCTATATTCTGCTGAACAATATCAGGTCCGGTAATATTACCGCCTTTGACGCCACGGTCGACGACCGCTTCACGACCCCCATGACCTTCCAGCAGATCGCCAAAGGTCTGGTAGGGGAGCCGTATACCATACAGATCCCTGATCTTGTAAAAGATCCCGATGGGTCGAAGGGTCTGACGCGGGATTCTATCATCTCCCCCGAATTCGATCCGGATGCTGTGGAAAAATACGAGATCAAGGAAGAATGGGTGTTCGATAAGGAATCTTCCCGGCTGCACGTTCGTATCCTGGGCATCGCCCCGGAAAAGACGATCAAGAACCCCGATGGAAGTTTCCGTGCCGCGACCCCCATTTTCTGGGTATATTATCCCGAGTGCAGGGCTTTACTCGCTAAATACGAGGCTTACAATGGTAAGAACTACGGCGCCCGCATGAGCTGGGAGGAATTGTTCGAGAGCCGCATGTTCGCCAGCCGCATCATAAAATCCACGGTAGATAATCCTGGTGATCAGTTCATTAGCAGTTATATCAAGGATCCCATCCTGCAGCTGCTGGAAGGGGAGAATATCAAGGAGAAAATATTCAACTACGAGCAGGACCTCTGGTCTTACTAAGCCAGTAGGAAAATTTATAAAGTGTTGAAAGGCGGCGCATTACAGCGCCGCCTTCTTAATTTATTAATTTCTTAAAATACCCAAAGGCGGGTATTGTTAAATAGAATTGTTTTACTATTTTTACACTGGTTTTTCATAGGATATTGGATTTTAAA
>DASZWE010000359.1:0-4375 GCA_035546735.1 Puia sp. | reverse complement strand
GTTGGAAAATTTGTCCACCGGTATTTTGACAAGTACAGCATCTTAGCTGATGACGTAGGCGTTTTATCCTATGTTGGAGAAGGCCGTTACACCGATCTAACGGGGGTAGGGAGTGTAACGATCGCATGGAACAGGAGCACTAACTTCTCTGGCCCCGGCCTGGTACGTCTATTGGATATTACGAAAGGGTTCAGGATAGCTATTGTCAGCGAAGGGTATGAACGCTGGATACCTGAAGATTGGATAAAGGTCGCCAGTTGGGATTTATTCGATTATGACGGCGCTTCTAAAAAGACCATCTTCTTTTTCGGCAGGTCTACTAACGAGGCGGACGATCTGCTCAAGCATTTAAAGGAATACCGCTATTTTCTATCCCATGATATTACTATAAAATATTTCTATACTCCGCCAAGACCACCAGCTGAATAATTATTCCACCAGGACACCTGATACTCCCGATGGAATCATGCCATAAAACGATCTTTATAAGAATGCAGTCCTTCGTACATTTTATAGGACATGATCGACGCAATCGATTTTATCTGTGGAGTGCACTGGCCACCAGCCTCATACTGCTGGTGCTGTTCAAATCCCTATATCCCTACCCCAATATGGTCATGGACTCTTACTACTATGTCCGGGCGGCAGCTTCTAATGCGAATGTGAACGCCTGGCCAATAGGCTATTCCAAATTTCTTCAATTGGTAGGGCTGTTCACCCACTCTCATTTAGCGCTGGTATGCCTGCAGTATCTTTTCCTGGAGATCGCACTGCTGATATTATTCTTTACACTACGATTTTTCTTCCGGATTGGTACGGTCACATCTAATATCCTCTTTGCCTTCTTTTTTGCAAATCCCTTATTCCTTTATACAGCGAACCTCGTCATGGCCGACGCCCTGTTCAACGGGCTCAGCATCCTATGGGTTACGCAGCTCCTATGGATCGTTTACCGCCCCCGACCCTATATGATCATCACCCATGCGATCCTGCTGCTGATCACTTTCACGGTTCGCTACAATGCCTTATACTATCCTCTCGTGAGCGCCATTGCCTTTGTGCTTTCCCGGCAAAAACTCCCGTTCAAATTAATGGGTATCGGCACACCGGTGATATTGGTGGTCTCGTTTATCCTGTATACTTCGCACAAGATGGAAGCGTACTGCGGTGTACGACAATTTTCAGCTTTTGGAGGATGGAAGCTGGCCAACGACGCCCTTTATATGTACGCGCATGTACAGCCGGAGAGGTCGGATACCGTACCCGCCCGGTTCCGCCCCGTCGACAATATAGTACGTAGGTATTTCCAGCTTTCCCATGATCCGGGCGACCTGATGAAGCCGGATGTCTTCCATGGCAGTCCATTTATGTTCGGCGGGCCATTGATGTATTATATGTTCCGGCTATATGGAGAGGACACGACCCTATTTATAAATTTTCAGAAATGGTCCCGGATGGGTCCTCTGTATACTGCCTATGGGTCTTACCTGGTGCGTAAATATCCCGTCACCTTTGCCCGATGGTTCCTTTGGCCAAATATGCAGCACTACATCTACCCGCCCCGGGAGATTTACATGACCATTACGCCGTTTTTCTTACGCACCGATGAATTAGGGCCTGAGGCCACCCGCTGGTTCGGTCTGACGACACTGACGCCGAGGCCCAAATATATCAATATGCGTTTGGCCATCCTTTCTCCCTATCCTCTCCTGTTCTGTCTGATACATGTATGTTTTGCACTGAGCCTGCTGGGGTTCCTGTTCAATAAAGGCTGGTCCCGTGTAGGACAGCCTTATAATTATTGCCTGCTGGTCATTATCTGTCTTTGGCTGTTCGACGCGGCTTTTAGCCTTACGGCCGCAGCCATCGTGATGAGGTACCAAATTCTTACTATTATCCTGGAATTTTCCCTATCGGTGTATTTCCTGGAGTACATCTACTGGCATGCCGACGTCACTCCCTCAAAACCATTATATTTGCCTTTCCAAAAACCACAGGATCATGAAAGCTTGGAAAGACTACCAGGACAAGAATAAAGAACGTTTTCTCAACGAATTGCTGGACCTTCTCCGTATACCTTCCATCAGCGCCCGCAGCGAGCATAAGGCCGACATGGCTAAATGCGCCGAAGCCGTCAGGCAGTCCCTCCTACAGGCCGGCGCCGACAAGGCGACTATCTATCCCACGGAAGGACATCCCGTCGTCTATGGGGAGAAAATCATCGATCCTTCCAAGCCCACTGTCCTGGTCTATGGTCACTATGACGTGCAGCCGGCCGATCCCTTAGAACTTTGGCACAGCGGTCCCTTCGATCCCGTTATAAAAGATGGGAAGATCTTTGCCCGGGGCTCCGCCGACGACAAGGGCCAGTTCTTTATGCACGTCAAGGCGTTGGAGACCATGGTCAACACCGGCACCATGCTGACAAATGTCAAGTTCATCATCGAAGGGGAAGAAGAGGTGGGTAGCCCCAATCTGGCAAAGTTTGTCTCTTCGAATAAAACCCTTCTGAAGGCCGATGTCATCCTCATCAGCGATACCTCCATGATCAGCCTGGAACACCCTTCCCTGGAAATTGGGGTTCGCGGTCTCTCCTATATAGAAGTGGAGGTCACCGGTCCGAACAGGGACCTGCACAGCGGCGTATACGGCGGCGCTGTCGCCAATCCGATCACCATCCTGGCAAAGATGATCGCCTCCTGCCATGATGAAAATAATCACATCACCATTCCCGGCTTTTATGATGACGTAGTGGAAGCTACCCCGGCAGAGAGAAAATTGATGGCTGAGGCGCCGTTCGATGAAAAAGAATACAAGGCTGACCTGGGCATAAAAGAATTGTGGGGCGAAAAAGGGTATACTACCAACGAGCGTACCGGCATCCGGCCAACGCTGGAACTGAACGGTATCTGGGGCGGCTATACGGGGGAAGGTTCCAAAACAGTGCTCCCTTCGAAGGCGACCGCCAAGATCTCTGCCCGGCTGGTGCCCAATCAATCTTCTGCGAAGATCACTGAAAAGCTATTGAAATATTTTCGGGATATAGCTCCTGCGGGAGTCACTGTCAAGGCGGAAGAACATCACGGGGGCGAACCCTACATGACCCCTATCGACAGCAAGGCCTATCAATCCGCTGCCAAGGCCATAAAAGCTACTTTTGGCAAGGACCCCGTCCCGGTGCGGGGTGGTGGCAGTATTCCTATTTGCAGTCTCTTTGCAAAAGAATTAGGTATCAAGATCGTCTTTATGGGTTTTGGGCTGGATAGCGATAACCTTCATTCGCCCAATGAGAAATACGACCTGGCCAACTATTACAAGGGCATCGAGACCATACCGTATTTTCATCAGTATTTTGCAGAGGGCTAGCGCTAATGAAATTTTAATCTTCCTTTTACTAGTAATATTTCAAACCAGAAGGGTTTTTTATGGAACGGGCCACCATGCCCGGATGTTTTCGTCATCGGCTGCGTTTCACCTGCAGGCCGATTGTCTAATTTGGAGCATTTCCTAAAAAGCAATACTGTCATCAATGAAACCCTTTTTTTCGGCCAGCCTGGTAATTTTTTCCCTTTGCAAAGCAAGCGATGGTTTTTCTCAGCTACCGATAAAGCCTGCCCGCACCATCAGTTTTACTACAGAAGAAGGCACCAATATGAGCGTGGATATCTCGCCTGACGGGAAAACCCTTGTCTTTGATCTCCTGGGTGACCTCTACACCCTGCCCGCAACGGGGGGAGAGGCAACCCAAATTACGAGGGGACTGGCGATGAACCGTTGCCCGATCTGGTCCCCCGATGGAAAAAAAATAGCTTACTACAGCGACTATTCGGGATCGATGCATCTGAATGTGCGAAACGTATCGGGCTCGTTCCATAGGGTATTGGATTGGTCAGCGGGAAATCATGATGGCGGCGTCCCGGTATGGACCCCGGATGGCCACTTTGTCGTTGCAGATCGATCAATTTATTCTATCGTAGGGGTGGGGCAGGATATTTCATATAAATTCAATCCTCTTTTGAGACTGACCAACGATGGAGCGTCAGCCTACTATTTTCAACAAGATACCCTTTATTGCGAAAATCTCGTCCATCACACAAGATTCCCGTTGACCTCATCCATACGCACATACGGCATTTATTTTGCACTTTCACCCGACGCCCGCTGGCTGGCATATACCACAGACTCCAACTCCAATAAATGCCTCGTGCTGAAAGACCTTACCACCCATAAAGACCGCCTGCTGGTACCGGCATTGTTCAGAAAATATCCATATTACAGGGCATTCGTGCCTTGCCATTTCTGTTTTTCTCCTGATTCAAAATACATGTATGTCGGCTATGGGGGTAAAATTCACCGGATCAACATCGAAACAAAT
>DASZWE010000358.1:0-7933 GCA_035546735.1 Puia sp. | reverse complement strand
CGGCAATTTCTCTTCACATAATTCTACGAGATGAGAGGTATTGGATGAGTTGTAGCCTCCTACGACAATGGCCAGGTCGGCGGGGGTATCCAGCAGACCCATAACGGCGGATTGGTTGTCGAGGGTGGCATAGCAGAGGGTGTCGCGGGTGTCGGCGAAATGTTGCTCGATGTTGTCGCCGGCGGGTTGATAGACCTCTATCATGGTCTGTTTTAAAAAGTCGGCGATGGCCTGGGTATCGCTGGCGAGCATGGTGGTCTGGTTGACGACGCCTATGCGACGGAGGTCTTTTTGTATGTCGAAGCCGGGGCTGTACTGACCTTTGAATTTTTCGTAGAATGAGTCAGCGGGCTGCTTTATATATTCTGCCAGGATCTTGGCCTGCTCCATGTCTTTTACCACCACGGTGGGGGTATCGGCTGCGGCATGGGAGAAAGTGGCTCTTGTCTCTTCGTGTCCGGGCTTGCCATGGACGACGATGGTATAATCCTTTTTGGCTATTTGTGCGGATCTGTTCCAAACCTTCTCTACAAAGGGGCAGGTAGTATTGTACTTTTCGGTGTGGATGCCGATGTCGTGGAGCTTTTTTTCAATCTCCAGGGTGGTGCCAAAGGCGGGGATGATGACGATGTCGTCTGCATCGAGCTCTTCAAAAGAAATAAGCTGCTGTCCATAGGTGTCCTGCAGGAAGCGTACCCCCCTGGACCCGAGGTCGGCGTTGACCTGGGGGTTATGGATCATTTCACTGAGGAGGAAGATGCGCCTGCCGGGGTTTTCGTCAATGGTCCGGAAAGATATTTCGATGGCGTTCTCTACCCCGTAGCAAAAGCCGAAATGGCGGGCGAGGTAAATATGAAGGTCTCCCAGGTCCAGATGGGTGGGGGCAAAATCCTTCTTCATTTTGTCCTGCTGCCTGCGGCTGTGCTTAATGGCGCTGATCAGCGGGCTACGGTAGATGATGGGAACGTTGAAGGTTTTCATTTATAATAAAACTAGCCACGGGGCGTTTGTGCCACAAAGGTACAAAATCCGGTGGGTAAGAGAATATATGCTAACTTCCCGCCCCAAGTAAAGTCTTTTTGAAAACATGGATGCAAGCTTTCATCGTGCCGGCTGGGTGGCGAATTCCAATATATACGAGGTCAATCTGCGACAATATACTCCCGAAGGGTCTTTTAATGCCTTTGTCCGGGAAATGCCCCGGCTGAAGGATATGGGGATCGATATCCTCTGGTTCATGCCCATCACGCCCATCAGTCAGCAGGGGCGTAAGGGACGCCTGGGAAGCTATTATGCCTGCAGCGATTATACGGCGACCAATCCTGAATTCGGTGGTCTGGAGGATTTTTCGCAGCTGGTGCGCACGGCGCATGAGCTGGGTATGAAGGTGATCATCGACATAGTGGCCAATCATACGGGGTGGGACCATCGCTGGACGCGTGAGCATCCGGAATACTATCGAAAGAACCAGGATGGCCATTTCTATGATTCGCACGGCTGGGAAGATGTGATCGACCTGAACTTCGATAATAAAGAGATGCGGCGGGCGATGATCGACGCCATGATCTTCTGGCTAAAGGAGTGTGATATCGATGGATACCGTTGTGATATGGCGATGCTGGTGCCGCTGGATTTCTGGAAGGAGGCGAGAACGGAGATCGACAAGCTGAAGCCGGACCTTTTCTGGCTGGCGGAGTGTGAAGAGATCGCGTATCACGAGGTCTTTGACGCCACCTATACCTGGAAGTTCCTGCATAAGATGGAGGCGGTGTGGAGGAGGGAGTCGGGGCTGGATGGGTTGGACGAGGTGCTACATTATTATGGTTCCATGTTCCCGCCGGACGCCATTCGCGTTTACTTCACTTCCAATCACGATGAGAATTCCCACAGTGGCAGCGAATATGAAAGGATGGGTCAGGCGGCGAGGGCTTTTGCGGTGATATGCGCTACCTTATACGGGATGCCGATGATCTACAGCGGGCAGGAGATGCCCAATTACAAGCGGCTGGCATTTTTTGACAAGGACCCTATTGCATGGACGGGACAATATGAATTACATGGCTTTTATAAGGCCCTGCTGGAATGCCGTAAGCGAAATGCGGCGCTGCGGGGTGGTGATCCGGCCACGTCTACCCGGCGTATACATACTGACGGAAGGTGCTTTGGTTTTGTCCGCTGTCTGGGGCTTAATGTCCAAAAAGCGGGCCTTCCGGGAAATGTAGCCCGTTTTCCGGAAGAAGACCTTCGTCGGAGTTCCGAGCCCTCACTCCTCCTCGGTCGTGACCTTGCGGTCATATCTGATCCATCGGACAACGAGCCTCCGGCCCGTTCAGGAAATGAAGTGCTGGTGCTGACGAATATTTCCGGGGAGCCTTTGACGGTGCCGGCATCGGATCTGCAGGTGTCGGGGACGTTCCGGGATATATTTACGGGCATGGAGTTCCATGGGGAAGGGGCGATCCGGATCGAGCCCTGGGGGTATAGGGTGATGGAGAAGAAATAAAAAAGGCCGTCTCACCCGAGACGACCTTTTACCTTTTGGATTACTATTATTCTCCACTGGAAAGTCGCAGCGGATAGGTATATACTCCTTCATAACCGGCAAATACTCCTTCTAACTTTACGGTGCCGGAGGCTTTTTCCAGGATGCTCTGCAATTCTTCCACAGACTTGATGTCCTGTCCATTGGCGCGCAGGATGATGAATCCCTCTTGTATCCTCGATCTATCCATCAGTCCATTCTCGGTGATGGATTTTACCACTACACCACCTTTTACATCGAGGTTGGCTGCGTCCTTTTTAGAAAGCGTTTCCAGGGTTGCTCCCAGTCTGTCGAGGACGGAGGTCTTGACAACGGAGGTCGTTCCGGAATTATTCCTCAATACAACGGGAACGGTGTACTCTTTTCCGTCGCGCCTGTAAGTAACGGATACTTTTTCGCCAGGGCTATAGGTAGCGATCAGTCCCACCATTTCAGCGCCGGTGGTTATCTGTATATTGTTGAGCCTGGTGATAATGTCGCCTTTTTTGAGGCCTGCGTGGGAAGCTGCTCCATCAGGGGTAACGTCCATTACATATACGCCTTCTCCGTCCTTGATGCCGGCTTCTTTCTTCTGGTCCTCGCTCATATTGTCCCTTGGGTACTGGATGCCCAGGAATGCTCTCTGAGGAGTACCGAACTTCATGATATCGCTGACAATCTTCTTAACGATGTTGACGGGGATGGTGAAGGAATACCCTGCATAGGAGCCCGTGGGAGAAGCAATGGCGGAGTTGATGCCAATGAGCTGTCCCTGGGTATTGATGAGGGGGCCTCCACTGTTGCCGGGGTTAACAGCGGCGTCCGTCTGAATAAAGGATTCGATAGGGGTCTGGCTTTGACGTTTGTTGATATCGAGCGTACGGCCTTTGGCGCTGACGATACCGGCTGTAACGGTGGTCTCCAGGGTAAGGGGATAACCTACCGCCAATACCCATTGACCTACCTTGACGTCATCGGAGTTGCCATAGAGCAAAAAAGGCAGGCCCTGTGCATCTATTTTAACAACGGCGAGGTCGCTGCTGGGGTCGGTGCCTATGACCTTGGCCTTGAATGATTTTCTGTTACTGAGCGTTACGGTGACTTCGTCGGCGCCGTCCACTACGTGGTTGTTGGTAACGATGTATCCGTCGTTACTGATGATGACGCCGGAACCGGAAGCCAGCTCAGGCATGGAGCGCATGCCATTGCCATTTCCGAAGAAGTCATCGGGGTCGAGGCCGAAGAGATCGGAGAAGGGGTTTCTTTTAGGAAGGTTATTGCTGACGGTGCGTACTGTCTTCGTCTTGATATGCACGGTAGCGGGTATGGCGGCGCTGGCGGCGTCCGTAAAATCCGCGGGTCCGGCGTTCTTGTCACCGCCCTCGAAGAATTTTGTGTAATTGGAGGGGACTTTCCCGGAGTCCTGGGAATAATAATAAGTCCTGCCGCCCGTCACGTGATTATAGCCCCACATGGTAGCAACAGCGGTCGAAGCACTGATCAGGATAACGGCTACTACTTGTTTTGCTTTCATTATGATTTCTTTTTTTGTGATTGAGACAATCGTCTTTTTTCGTACATGGTTCCTTTGACAACAAAATAACGCCAAGGTTTTAAAACTATCTTCCCGCGGGTCCGGTTTAACAAAATATTTACTAAGACCTTCGTAGATGGGCTGGATTATGCCTTTGTTAACGGTTCATCTTCAATATGAAACGACGGCGCTCACTATAAATTTACGAAAGAAAAGCCGGGTATGGAAGGATTTCTCTCCGGCAGGAAAAATTAGCAGGTGGATATGTCAACTGTTCAGTCGGGCGGTAAGAACGACAGGGGGTCGGGAACCTTGACGGGGCGGGGGGACGGTTAGAAACCATGGCTGGGACCTGACGGACTGCCGAAGCCAATTGACGGGCTGCCAGGACGGGCGATCCTACAGGCTGCTAAGGAACTGCAAGGTATCCACTCCGTCGGCATAATCATCGAGGCTGGGGTGCTGGGCCCGGCCAAATGGGACCAGGCTTGTAAGGGTGTTGGAAGGAGTGTCTGGTGTCGATGCGGTGCCGACGAGGTGGTGGCCGTGTCCTACGACGCACTGGATGTCCTGGTGGCCGATGAGGAAAGGGAGGGGGTCTTCGCCGGGGCGATAATATTCATAGTGCAATACGCTGATAGGGCTAAAGGGGGAGTCGGCCTCTACGAGGAGGATGGACTCGTTGGTCATATAATACTTCTTATTCAGAAGAAGGATGGTGAGCTGGTAGTCGTAATTATGTTTGTATTTGGACAGGTCCGTGAAATAATTATACCGGCGGAAGGCTTCCAGCAGGAAGAGGAAGTCGTATTTTTCGGGTACATAGAGCTTGGTGACGTTGCGACAGCCCAGTCCGAAATACAGGTATACATCGTCGGCCAGCCTGTCGAGGTCGGCCCTGGATTCTTCGCCTGTGAGGATGGCCACGGAGGTGCGATTGCGGCGGATGATATGGGGGTATTTACCGAAATAATAGTCGAAATAGCGGGCTGAATTGTTGCTGCCGGTGGCGATATAGGCGTCCGCCCCGGTGAGCCGTTCGGGGAATGTTACCAGCGAGGTGACGGCGGGGTCGTATTTTTCCAGCTGTGCAACAAGGTGACGGATGAGGACATTGTCCCGGGAGGAAGGTTTAATCCATTGGCGGTGACCGGCGATAAAAACACTGAGAAAGTCATGAAACCCTACCAGGGGGATGTTGCCGGCCATGGTAAGTCCGATGGTCTTCGGGGATGGGTTGGTGGCGGGGAGGCTGTAGTTGTCGGCCCATTGTCTTAGCCTGTCCTTTTGGAGGTATTCGGTAGCTATCTGCCGGATGGCCAATTGTATGAACCCGGGAGTGAACCATCCATTTTCGGCGTGTGCCCGCTGTTGGGCGGCTATCCATCCGGGTGCTTCGGATAAGCAATAATCTCCTAATTCGCCCAATAAATTGATACGTTGTTCCAAGTTCATAATTCCGCTTTGTATATTTGCTGTTAGTCAGTAAATTGAACTGTAAAATTAAGTTTAATCATCTCCTAATTTTCACAATATGGCTATTAAAATAACAGAAGAATGTATCAATTGTGGCGCCTGCGAGCCAGAATGTCCCAATAACGCCATTTATGAGGGTGGGGTAGAATGGGCCATCGCGGATGGAACGAGCGTAAAGGGATCGTTCACGCTGCTGGATGGAAGTTCTGTCGAGGCGGGCCAGCGCAATGCGCCTATCAGTGTGGATACGTATTATATCGTGCCCAACAAATGCACCGAGTGCCAGGGTTTTCATGAGGAGCCGCAATGTGCGGCGGTATGTCCGGTGGACTGCTGTGTACCGGATGAGATGTACCGGGAGACGGTGGATGAGCTGTTGGCGAAGAAAGAAAAGTTGCACTTGTAATAAATGACGGTTTATGGCGATCAAGATTACGGATGACTGTATTATTTGTGACGCGTGTGCGCCGGAATGTCCGAATAACGCCATTTATGAACCAGGTGTAGATTGGGCTGTGGCCGATGGTACGAGCGTAAAAGAGGGTTTTGCGCGTGTCGACGGAACAGTGATCGATGCCCGTCAGCGGAATGCACCTATTAGTAGTGAATACTACTATATCGTCCCTGATAAATGCACGGAATGCCAGGGTTTTCACGAGGAGCCGCAATGCGCGAGCGTCTGTCCGGTGGATGCTTGTGTGCCGGATGAGCTATACCGGGAAACGGTGGATGAACTGTTGGCGAAGAAAGAGAAATTGCACTTATAAAGGCCCCTGTGGAAAAAAACGTGCAGAATTATTTGGATTTTGGGTGCCGGGTGTAGTACCTTGATGTAAGTTAATCTGAGTTTTACCAATGTAACCTTTGTGTTACATGCTAATAGGCGGGTGATATTTCCCGTCATAAAAGGGTGAAGGGCGTTGTTTCCTTCACCTTTCTTATTTTTTGGCGCGCACTTTTGGTTTAAAAGTGCCGTGCGCGCCAAAAAATATCTAATGCGTCGCGACAAAGGGGCCAGAACTTCGTCCTCAACACTGTTGAGAACTCGTTCGTAACCTTCGCTGGGCTCGGTTACCTTTGGAATCCCCTTAGTCCTTTGTCAGGTACAAATACCATTACCAGGTACAGATGCCATTAGCAGGTGCGGATGCCATTGCAAGGCAAGGAGCCGTTGCGAGGTGAGGGAGCCACTGCCGGGCGCCGGTCATTGCGAGGCGAGAGAAACCGCTACCAGCCGTGGTAAGACACTATTAGGCGGTTTTTTTCGTTTATTTGCTGAAAATTATCTCCATTCAATGAAGCCCACTATTGCATTTGTCACCGGGGGGTATTCCGGCGAGTCAGTCATATCCTATAAAAGCGCCATTACCATCGAAAATAACATCGACAAAGATCGATATACTGTCTACAAAATTGACGTTACGAAGGGGGGCTGGTTCCATGAGCAAAAGGACGGTTCCAGGGTGCAAATAGACAAAAATGATTTTTCATTGACCCTGGGAGGAAAAAAGATCGTATTTGACGCGGTGTTGATCGGTATTCATGGTACGCCGGGGGAGGATGGGAAATTACAGGGCTATTTTGATTTGTTAGGGCTGCCTTATACCAGCTGTGACGCAGCGACTTCTGCCATAACGTTCAACAAACGATATACTGTGGCGGTGGCTGCTTTCAGCGGGATCAATGTGGCCAGATCGGTGCATTTGGTCAGGGGAAGGTTTGAAAATCCTGAAGAAGTAGCACGGCATTTGCAATTCCCGGTATTTGTCAAGCCGGCCAACGGGGGGTCTTCCATTGGCATGTCCAAGGTGAATTCAGCCTCCGAGGAGCTGGGGGCGGCTATTGAGAAAGCGTTCCGGGAAGACAGCCAGGTATTGATCGAGGAGTTCATTACGGGCAGGGAGTTCACCATTGGGGTGTTCCGGCACCAGGGTGAGGTCATTACCTTGCCCATGACGGAGGTGAAAAGTAAAAAAGAGTTCTTCGACTTTGAGGCCAAATATACGGCGGGGCTGAATGAGGAGACGACGCCTGCCCAGGTGGAGGAAGCAGTGGCGGAGAAGATCCGGGCGGCGGCAAAAAAGATCTACCAGGTATTCAACTGCAACGGGATTATCCGGATAGACTTTATTTATAACGAGTCAAAGGGGGAACCTTTTATGCTCGAGGTCAATACAGTCCCGGGGCAAAGCGAGGCGAGCATCGTGCCGCAGCAGCTGAAGGTTTTTGGATGGTCGTTGAAACAGTTCTATTCGGCCCTGATCGAGGAGGTGCTGGCGCAGAAAAAGGTCTCGTAGGGCGGTGCGGCCGGGGCGGGGCGTGTTGGCGGAAAAGACGTTGTAAGGTCAATACGCATTGGCGGAAAAAGACATGTGGGTTTATACGCATCGGCAGAAAAGACA